>JAZKZB010000192.1:0-12839 GCA_045612425.1 Faecousia sp. | reverse complement strand
CCCGCGCCATCGCAGACCAGGCTCGTACCATCCGCGTACCTGTGCATATGGTAGAAGTCATCAACAAAGCAACCCGCTGCAACCGGAAACTGGTGCAGGAATTGGGCAGAGAGCCCACTGTGGAAGAAATTGCCGCGGAATTGAATTTGCCTGTGGAAAAGATAATCGAGGCCAACCGTACTGCGGCGGATACCTTGTCTTTGGACACGCCCGTGGGCGATGAAGAAGATACCTCCATCGGCTCCTTCGTGGAGGATGAGCGGACCCCCGGTCCTGCCGACGCCACCTCCAACGCTCTGCTTGCCGAGGCACTGAAGGAAATTCTGGATACCCTGACGGAGCGTGAAGCCGATGTGCTTCGGATGCGTTTTGGTATGTATGACGGTAGAACCCATACTTTGGAAGAAGTGGGGCAGATTTTCGGGGTTACCCGGGAACGGATTCGTCAGATTGAAAATAAGGCAATCCGGAAACTCCGTCATCCCAGCCGCGCCAAGAAAATCAAGGATTTCTATTGCTAAGAGAAAAACGCTTTCCGGTTGTGTGGCGTATTTGGTAGGAACAGACCGCAACATGAATGACTTGTGGAGGGATATTTATGAAGGGTTGCAGAAGATTTCTTTCCGTTGCATTGTTGTTAATCGTTTTGACTCTGTTTTTCCTCAGTGGTTGTAGCACATTAACGGAGGGCGCGTTTGATCCGTATACGGTACCTGTTTTCTCAACAGTGCCCAATGATTTATACGCCCAAGCAGAGCAAATTCAAAGCAAACTGGATATGTCCGGTAATGGCTCCTTCCGCATCAGCGACAACGGAGCGATTACATATTGTCGGGCCGAAAGCAGTGAGCGAGCCCCAATACAAATGACCGACGACGAGGCACTCCGTCAGGCAACAGCGTATTTGAATGAATTGGGATTGCTTCCAAAAGACGAGTACCGCACGGTTATCAGCCGGGTGAATCAAACGGAAATGGATCTTGCGGAAGGAAAAGATTCGTCACCGGAAACCGTTTGGATTGATGTGTTCTTCTATCGGGTTTTTAACGGCGTGGATGTGATTTCTGACCAAGAGGATGGAATCCTTCTTTCCTTTGATGCGCAAGGCATCTGTTCGTTGCGGTATTTCTGGCGAAGCGTGGAAACAACCAGGATTTCTAAGGATGCAAAGCCCATCTCTGCGGAAGATGCACATCAAGTCTATCTGGATCAGTGGGATTCCCGCCACGGCAGTTGCTGTGAACCGCACGAAAATCCGGAAATCTTCCGAGCATATGTCCAGATCAATGGTGTTTCCCGGCCGTGCTGGGTGATTGCTGAGGATAACATGTATACAAATGCATGGTGCATTGATATGTTCACAGGCGAGATCCTTTTTGGATAGGCATAATGAATACAATCCCCCGTGGTCAGTTTTGACCACGGGGGTTGATTTGCTTATGATGTATCCATGTGCAGGCATTCATGGATTAGCACCAACCATCTTCTGCTTGGATGATTGAGGAGTCTGGGCTATTTCCGGCTTCCCTTGACATCCAAGAGGTTTTGCGGTATGATACTGCTGATCTTACAGGTCATTTGGATAAAGGTCCGTAAAGAGACTCCGACTTGGCCTTTCTGGCTGCTCCGGGATGGAATGCAAATCTGTTGCATAGAGGAGAAATACTATGGTTAAAGTCAGCGTTATTGTTCCCGTGTATAATGTGGAAAATTATCTGGATAAATGTGTAACAAGCATTTTAAATCAAACTTATTCTGACTTTGAATTGTTGCTTGTAAATGACGGTTCGACGGATAACAGTGGCAATATCTGTGAGGAGTGGGCTAAAAAGGATTCTCGAATTCAGGTGATCCATCAGGAGAACCAAGGATTGGGAGGCGCAAGAAACAGTGGCATTTATGCTGCGAAGGGAAAGTATTTGCTGTTTGTAGACAGTGATGACTATATTTACTCGCAATTGTTAGAAAAGACCTTGGCGGTAGCGGAAAAAGAAGACTGTGATGTGGTAATGTTCAATGCGGTTTCTGTAGATGAGAAGGATGCGCAAGGTGGGCTTTATCGGTTTAATCTCCCTTCCAATTGTTTGCTGCAGGAGGCGTATTGCAAGCAGTTAGTCGCCATAAGCGGGGCGTGTAACCGCCTATGGAAACGACAGTTGTTTGTGGAGCATGATGTGCAGTTTCCGTTGCGGGTATGGTATGAAGATTTGTATGTATCTGCGATGTTGGCACCTTATTTCCAAAAGGTTTACTATTTGGATTGTGAACCCTTCTATTTTTACTTGCAGCGGCAAGGGTCCATTATGCATACTCCGGATTTTGAACGGGTTATCCGGGAACGGATTGCTGCTGGCGAGGCGGTCCAGCGGTATTTTGAGGTGAACAATTTGGGCTCGGAATACAAAGAAGAACTGGAATTTATGTGGTGTCTTCATTGTTTTTTGCACCCTGCCCGAGAAATGGGTAATTACGACCTGCCCTTTGCAGTTTATGTAAAGAAATTGAGGAACAATCTAAGCAAATACTGCAAAAATCCTGTTAAGAACCCTTATTTTAAAACGCTTTCTAAAAAAAGACAGATTTTATTTCGTCTTTTTTGGCAGGAGCAGTATTGGGCTATTAGATGCCTGAGTAAGATAAGGAAGATGATGAAGGGTCTGCGCAGATAAAGTTATACTTCCGAAGGAAAGAAGCATCTGTTTCATTAGAATTCCCGGCCCCAATGTTCCGTGGCACACATAAATGAATTACAAAGCGGCAGTCTGATTATCCGGACTGCCGTTTATGATTTTCGAATGTTATAGAAAAAACAAGAGATATCCGAAGATACCTCTTGTTTTTATGGGGTGGGTGATGGGAATCGTTTGCATTTTCACCTTTGGCGAAAATAATTGTTCGGCTCGGTCAAGCCCTCGCCGGCAATGCTCATCCGCATTGCATTTAACCTTTCGATTCCCATGGTTTCTAAATCATAAAAAAACAAGAGATATCCGAAGATATCTCCTGTTTTTATGGGGTGGGTGATGGGAATCGAACCCACGAATACCGGAACCACAATCCGGGGCCTTAACCGCTTGGCGACACCCACCATATTTGAAGTAAGAGGTAAGAGTGAATAGTGAATAAGTTACTTTTTCACTCTTCACTATTACTTATTATTTTCTGCCGAAGGCAGTACTGGCACGCCAGGAGGGACTCGAACCCCCGACCTACTGCTTAGAAGGCAGTTGCTCTATCCAGCTGAGCTACTGGCGCATTTACAGTGGAGCGGGTGACGGGAATCGGACCCGCGTATCCAGCTTGGAAGGCTGGTGTTCTACCATTGAACTACACCCGCATGTTCGTCCCTCGGCTGTTTCAGCCATAGGATTTTAGCATAAGAAAAGGGCAAAGTCAAGTCTTATTTTGTAAGATGGCCGGAATTTTCTGATAAATGACATCTGCCACTGCACCGTCAGCGCAATTACATACATTGGGAAAGGCGTTGGCAATGACGCTGTCGGCAGGACAAAAGGCGTAATCAGCCCCCTGCATCATGGTTAAATCGTTTTCCGCATCGCCCACGCAAACCAAAATCCGCCTGCCCAATGTCTGTTGCAATTCCCGGGCGCAGTTTAATTTACTTGCGCCTTTGGCGTGAATATCCAGAATGCGCGGTCCTGACCGGAAAACGGCGACTTTGTGCCCGTAGCGACGGTTTAGCCATGCTTCTGCTTCATCAATGCGACGAAGTTCTTCTTCCGTACCGGTGAAAAATTGCGCCATACCGCCCTCCGGTTGGTAGGTAGTTCCGAAAAGGGTGAATTTCAGAAAAGGACCCATATCGGTTTCCGGTGTGGCCCATTCGTAGGTAAATCCTTGGGCCTCATAAAATTGCACGTATTTTTCTTCTGCGTGGTATAGATAATGGTTTTTTAGTCCCTGGATTTCCAGATTCAGTTCCGGAAAGGCCTGATGCACTTCTTCCATGGTCTGCCAAACATCCAAATCGATTTCCTTTACCTGGCATAGTTGCTTTGTTTGGACATCATAAGCGGCAGAGCCGTTATACAGTAAAAACGGGGCGTTCACCGGAATGGCGGACAGCCGTTGCCCCATGGTGGTGGTGCTTCTGCCGGTGTTGACAGTGAAGACGCCACCGTTTTCTATGAAATATTGAATGGCCTCCAGATTTCGGGCCGGAATGGTGGTATCCGGGGCAGTTAGGGTGCGGTCAAAATCTACAGTTAGTAGTACATCATCAAACAGAGCCATGGTATTCCTCACAGTATTGCAGGTAGTTTATGATAAATTACGTCAGCCAGTGCGCCGTCTGCGCAGGCACATACCGTTTCAAAGCGGTCTGCCAACCGCCCGTCGGCGGGACAGTAGGCGAAGTCAGCATCCAGAAGCATGGGGAGGTCGTTTCCCTCGTCCCCTACGCAGACCAATCGTTCACAACCCAGCAGTTTTTGCAATTTCCGCGCGCCAACGGCTTTGGAAGTTCCTTTTGCCTGAACGTTGAGCATTCTGGCGCCGGAGCGATAAATCACCAATTTTTCCCCAAAGGTATCTTCTAAAAAGGCCTGCGCCTTGTCCAATTCCGCAATCTCCTCCGGACTTCCGGAAAACAGATTGCGGGTGTCTTCACCCGGCGCGCCGCCGCAGACGTTAAATTTGATAAACGGGCCGTAATCCTCTCCAAAACGGCCGTAGCGGTGAATGCTGTCAGCGGTGGGGGTGTAATTTTGCCAATAGGTTTCCGGTTGAAAATGGTAGTGGGCGTCCAGGGCGTGCAGAGCAATGTCAAAATGGGGAAAGGTTTGGCAGACGGTGCGCAGGGTATCTTCCATAGGCAAGTCAATGGAATCGGCAAAAAGTACCTGCCCGTTTTCATAGGCCACCGCACCGTTATAGCAAAGCATGGGGGCGTTGCAGGGAATGGAATCCCGAATAATTTTGGAGAAAGGGATGCTCCTGCCGGTATTGACGGTAAAACGCCCGCCGTTTTCCATAAAATAACCAATGGCTTCGATATTTTGCGTAGGGATATTTCCGGAAAAATCCGTTAATGTACGGTCAAAATCTGCAGTAAGCAAAATGCCGTCAAAGCGCGCCATGTAACGTTCCTTTCTTATGGGCGAGCCCATCAATCAGTCAATTTTGTCAGTTTTTCCAGCACTTCCCGGAAGTAATCGGGCAGAGGGGCAAATACCATCACCGGGCGCAAATCTCTCGGGTGCAAAAAACACAGTTGTCCGGCATGGAGACATTGGCTGGTTTGCCCGAATTGGTTTTTTTTGTTTCCGTATACGGCATCGCCTAAAATGGGGTGGCCAATGTGGGCCATGTGCACCCGGATTTGGTGGGTTCTGCCGGTTTCCAGCCGGCACCGCAGGTGGGTATATCCCCGATAGCGAGCCACCACTTCCCAATGGGTGACGGCCGCTTTTGCATTACGGGTGGTTACGCACATTTTCTTCCGGTCGCTCGGATGCCGACCGATGGGGGCGTTAACCGTCCCGGAATCTTCCCGAAAGGTTCCGCAGACAATGGCTTCATAGGTGCGAGCCATGGTATGGTCTTTCAGTTGGGAGGCCAAATGCCGATGGGCAAAATCGTTTTTTGCCACAGCCAGAAGGCCGGAGGTGTCCTTGTCGATGCGGTGGACGATTCCCGGGCGTAGTTGCCCGTTGATACCGGAAAGGTCATTGCCCTTGGCAAAAAGCAGTCCATTGACCAGGGTATCGTCGTGATGGCCGGCTGCCGGATGTACCACCAAACCTTTGGGTTTGTTCAGTACCAGCACATCTTCGTCTTCGTAGACAATATCCAAGGGAATTTCCTTAGGGACAATATCCACTTCTTTGGGCTCGGGCAAAGTATATTCAATTCGGTCGTTCAGGGCGAGTTTGTCATTTTTCTTGCCGGGAACGCCATTTCGCAAAACCAAACCCTCTGACAGCAGTTTTTGGGCACTGCTGCGGGTCAAAGCGGGTACACACCGGGCCAAAAAGGCGTCTAACCGTTCTCCGGCCAAGTCAGCAAACAAGGTCATTTTATTTCTTCCCTCCAAAACCCTTTATTTAGGAAAACAAGAGAGAAAATCAGAGCAACACATCCGCAGGTGATGAAGCAATCCGCCACATTAAATACCGGGAAACGAATAAAATCCGTTTTCAGCATATCTACCACATATCCCCGGAAAATACGGTCTAAGGCGTTGCCCAATCCGCCACCGTAGATGGCGGCAATGCACCAACGTTCCAAAGTGCTGAAAGGCAAGGGTTTTTTGAAATATTCCAAAAGAAGCAACCCGGTCAGCACTGCAAAAATGGCGATAAAAAGCCACCGTTGTCCGGAAAGCAGGGAGAAAGCGGCGCCCGTGTTTTGCACATAGGTCAGACTGAGGATTCCGGGCAAAAAGGATTCCTGTGCAAACAGAGGGATATTGGCAACCACCAGATATTTTGTAATTTGGTCCACGGCTACAATGCCGAAAGAAAACAATCCCATCCAAAATAGGGCCATATCCGTCGCTCCCCTTTCTGTGAAGTAAAAACATCATATCACGCAGGCCGGGGAAAGTCAAACGGCGTAAAGAAGAATTTACAAATAGGCTATGCATTTGGGAAATTCTATGGTATAATAAGAAAAATTGCGGTGTTGCACGCCACGGCAACAGATTGCTTTAGACGAGGTATGACAATATGGGACTCATAACGAAACTTTTCGGCACCCGTTCTCAGCGGGAATTAAAGAAAATACAACCCATGGTGGACAAAATTCTTTCTTTAGAGGATGCGTATCGGACCCTTTCCGAAGAGCAACTGAAGGCAAAAACCGAGGAGTTTAAAGAGCGCCTTGCTCAGGGAGAATCTTTGGACGACCTTTTGCCCGAGGCGTTTGCGGCCATTCGGGAGGCGGCAGACCGGGTGCTGGGAATGCGTCCGTATCCCGTTCAGTTGATTGGCGGTATTGTGTTGCATCAAGGGCGCATTGCGGAAATGAAAACCGGTGAAGGCAAAACCCTGGTGGCAATTTTGCCTTGCTATTTGAATGCCCTGACGGGGAACGGTGTCCATGTGGTTACGGTGAACGACTATCTGGCCAAGCGTGACTCGGAATGGATGGGGAAAGTGTATCGCTATATGGGTCTTTCCGTGGGATTGATTATCCCCGGCATGACCCCGTCTCAGCGCCGGGAAAGTTATGCCGCCGACATCACCTACTGCACCAACAATGAGTTGGGTTTTGATTATCTGCGGGATAACATGGCGATTTATAAGCAGGAATTGGTGCAACGGGGCCATGCCTTTGCCATTGTGGACGAAGTGGACTCTATTTTGATTGACGAAGCCAGAACGCCCTTGATTATTTCCGGTAAGGGTGAGGATTCCAGCAATCTCTATGAGCAGGCGGATCGATTTGTATCGAAATTGCACAAGCAGGTGTTCACCAAAACCCAGGATAAGGAAGTGCATGACGACTACGACTGCGACTACTTTGTGGACGAAAAGAACCGTACTGTTTCCCTGACGGCTAAGGGTATCGAAAAAGCGGAAAAATTCTTCGGGGTAGAAAATCTGTCCGACACGGAAAACACCACCCTTTCCCACCACATCAATCAGGCCATGAAGGCCCGGGGATTGATGAAACGGGATATTGACTATGTCATCAAAGACGGACAAATTATCATTGTGGATGAATTTACCGGCCGTTTGATGTACGGCAGACGCTATAATGAGGGTTTGCACCAAGCCATTGAGGCAAAAGAAGGCGTCACTGTGGCGGGGGAAAGCAAGACCTTGGCCACCATTACGTTCCAAAATTTCTTCCGTCTGTATGGCAAACTTTCCGGCATGACCGGAACGGCTTTGACGGAAGAGGAAGAATTTGCCACCATTTATCAGTTGGATGTGGTGGAAATTCCCACCAATCGCCCCGTGGCCAGAGAAGACTACAGCGATGTGGTGTATAAAACCGAAATGGGAAAATTCCGGGCCATCATTCAGCAGGTCAAGGAATGTCACGAAAAGGGTCAGCCGGTGCTGGTTGGCACCATTTCTATTGAAAAAAGCGAAGTGCTAAGCAAATTATTGAAGCGCGAAGGCATCCCCCATAATGTGCTGAACGCAAAATATCATGAGCAGGAAGCCCAGATTGTGGCCCAGGCCGGCAAATTTGGTGCGGTGACCATTGCCACTAATATGGCCGGTCGTGGTACGGACATTGTGTTGGGCGGTAATGCGGAGTTTATGGCGAAAAACGAACTGCGCAAGCAGGGCGTGGAAGAAAATTTGATTGCCGAAGCAGATTCCTTTGCGGAAACTGATGACAGCGTACTTTTGGAGACCAGAGCGAAATACGAGACTTTGCTCAACGCCTTTAAGGCAGAAATTGCCGACGAAGCGAAAAAGGTAAAAGAGGCGGGCGGTCTGTTTATTATCGGTACGGAACGTCATGAATCCCGACGGATTGACAACCAACTTCGGGGACGTGCCGGCCGTCAGGGCGACCCGGGCGCCAGCCGGTTCTATCTGAGTTTGCAGGATGATTTGATGCGTCTGTTCTCTGCGGATCGGGTGTTCCACATGATGGATGCCTTGGGTCTGGATGAGGATATGCCCATTGACGCCAAGATTCTTTCCGGCGCGGTGGAAAACGCCCAAAAGAGTGTAGAAAGCCGGAACTTCCGGGCAAGAAAGAGCGTTTTGGAATATGACGATGTGATGAATACTCAGCGGGAAATCATCTACGCCCAACGACAAAAAGTGTTGGACGGAGAGGATTTGCGGGAAAATATGCTGACCATGCTTCGGGATACGGTGGAATCTGCCGTGGCCCAGGGTGGCGTAGAAGTGCTGGCCCGTTTGCAGGGGACGTTCTTCCCCCGGGGCGCATTGACTGCAGAGGACTGCGAAGATGTGGAAAAGGTATACAATGCCTGTGTGGAAACCTACGAGAAGAAAGAATCTTCCCTGACTGCGCCGGTGATGCGGGAACTGGAACGGGTGGTTATGCTTCGGGTGGTGGACGAATATTGGATGGACAATATCGACGCCATGGACGATTTGAAGCAGGGCATCGGATTGCGGGCTTACGGTCAGCATGACCCGGTGGTGGCTTACAAGGCGGAAGGCTTTGAAATGTTTGAAAACATGGTGCAGGCCATTCGGGAAGAAACCATTCGGCGGATGTTCCTGGTGCAGTTGCGTCCTCAGCAGGAAATTAAGCGGGAAAAGGTAGCCAAGGAGACCTCTACATCCGGAGAGGCGACGTTGAAAAAGCAACCGGTACGCAACAAAGAGAAAAAAGTAGGTCCCAACGACCCCTGCCCTTGCGGAAGTGGGAAGAAGTATAAAAAATGCTGTATGCAAAAGGATAAAAGCAGCGAAAAATAAGGTTATGGTTTTTCCTGCGGCATGCGAAGCAAGTCGCAGGAAAACGGAATTTTCTGGAGAAATTATGGCGATTCTTTCTGTTACGAAACAAAATCTTACCTATTTTACCGCAGAGGGAATTGCGGTACCTCACTGTTTTACCACCCGTTTGGGCGGTGTGAGTCAGGGGTATTTGGAAAGCCTCAATTTGGGGGCAAACCGTGGCGATTCCTTGGAAAATGTGGAAAAAAACTATGAAATTCTGGCCAATGCCCTGCCCTTTTGTCCTCAGAATGCAGTGCTGACCCGCCAAACCCATTCGGATATTATCCGGGTGGTTAATAAGCAGGGCCATCGGGGATTCGCCCACATGGATTATCCGGAGTGCGATGGGTTGGTTACCAATGACCCCGGTACGGCGTTGGTGGTATTTACTGCGGACTGCACGCCGATTTTGTTATATGATCCCCATACCGGCGCAGTGGGCGCGGTCCACGCCGGCTGGCGGGGTACGGCCTCCCAAATCGGCGCGAAGGCCGTAAAAGCCATGGTGGAACATTTTGGCGCAAAACCGGAGCATATTCGGGCGGCCATCGGGCCGAATATCGGGCAATGCTGTTTTGAAACCGATGCAGATGTGCCCAAGGCCATGCTGGACGCTTACGGTATTGCCGCTCAGGCCCATATTTCCCGACAGGGAGATAAGTATTATGTAAACCTAAAGGCCCTCAACGCCCTTTCCTTGCAACGGATGGGGGTTGAGCAAGTGGAAATCAGTCAGGAATGCACAGCATGCTCCGGCCATCTTTTTTGGTCCCATCGCATTACCGGGGGGCGCAGAGGTTCGCAGGGGGCTGTGATTGTTTGTAAGGAGGGATAAGATGAAACGGGTGTTTGCGCTTGCGCTTTCGCTGGCGCTTTTGCTTTGCGGTTGCAACCGGAGCGACGAACCTTATCAGCCTACGGGCGATGCGCTGGATAGCGGTGACGGCAGTACGGTTCAAACCACGCCTCCTGTTCAGCAGCAGACCTTTTCCATGGCGTATCATCCCGGAGAATCGATGAATCCATACACCGCCACAGATTATACCAATCGGGCGTTGTTCCCCTTGATGTACCAGGGGCTTTTCAGCGTAGACCGAAATTATAACGCAGTACCCATATTGTGCCAGCGGTATGAAATGTCTCAGGACATGAAAACCTTTACCTTTTATCTTGCCAATGCTCTGTTTTCTGACGGAAGCGCGTTAACGGCGCAAGATGTGGTGGCAAGTTTGCAGGCAGCCCAGGCAGGAAATTATTACAAAGGTCGATTTCAGCACGTCACTTCCATTGTGGCAGGAGAAAATTGTGTGATTTTGCAAATGGATACCCCTTATGCCTATCAGCAAATTCCGTTGCTTTTGGATATTCCCATTGTGAAAGCAGGGCAAACGGGTGCGGATTTGCCATTGGGTACCGGGCCTTATGTGATGGAGCAGTCCGTCACTACGGGTGCGATTTTGCGCCGTCAAGTGGCTTGGTGGTGCGCCCAGAAAGCAAGTTTGGTGGTTACAGCCGCCTCCATTCCTCTGGTGGAAGCAACAACCCCCGATGAAGTGCAGGATGAATTTGAATTGGCGGATGTGGGGTTGGTCTGCGCTGACCCGGGTTCTGACCACTATGCGGATTTTCGCGGTGACTATGAAAGTTGGGATTGCGAAACGGGTGTGTTTTTATATCTGGTTACCAATTCTAAGAGTAGAGTGTTTTCCAATGCCCAGGTGCGAAGCGCTTTGACCCACGCTATCCATCGGGATTTATTGGTGGAAGAAAACTATCGTGGGTTTGCCATGAGCGCTACTTTGCCGGCATCTCCCCTTTCCCCTTACTATAACGCAACTTTGGCCAGCCGGTATACCTATGATCCGGAGAAATTCAAATCGGCGCTGGAAACAGCCGGCCTGCAGGGAGCGGAAGTGAAAATGCTTTTGAATTCCGATGATTCTCTACGTTTGCGGGTGGGTCGTCGAGTGGCGCAGATGCTTCGGGATTGCGGTTTGATTGTAACGGTCTCGGAAATGAAATCCAACGATTTTCTGGAGCATGTCCAATGGGGCACCTACGATCTGTATATGGCGCAAACAAAATTGTCCCCCAATATGGATTTAACCGCCTTTTTCAAGCCGTGGGGCGCTTTGAGTTATGGCGGACTTTCCAACAACACTGCCGCTTATGCTTTGTCGTTGAAAGCCTTGGAAAATAGCGGTAACTTTTATAATCTCCATGAATTGGTGATGGAAGATGGCCAACTTTGTCCTATTTTGGTGCGTTCTTATGCGGTTTACGGCAAGCGGGGGCTGGTGACGGCCTTAACCCCTTCGCGGGATAATCTGTTTTATTACAACGTTGGCAGAAGCCTTGCCGATGCCCAGGCATAGGTTTTTTGTATAAAAAGAAGCGCGGTGATTTTCATCACCGCGCTTGCGCTTTTTTCTTTTACACCACGCCTTGGGCCAGCATAGCGTCGGCAATCTTCAGGAAGCCGGCGATATTCGCGCCCACCACATAGTTGCCTTCGTTGCCGTATTCTCTGGCAGCGTTATCCACATTGTGGAAAATGTTGACCATAATGGCTTTCAGTTTGCTGTCTACTTCTTCGAAACTCCAACTTATCCGTTCGGAGTTCTGGCTCATTTCCAGTGCGGAAGTGGCGACGCCGCCTGCGTTGGCGGCCTTGCCGGGACAGAACAGCAAGTCACTTTTCAGAAGGTACTCCGTAGCCTCTAAAGAAGTGGGCATATTGGCGCCCTCTGCCACAGCGATGCATCCGTTGGCCACCAGCATCTTGGCATCTTCTAAGAGCAGTTCGTTTTGGGTGGCGCAGGGCAGAGCCACATCACATTTTACACTCCAAACGCCCTTGCCCTCGTGGTATTGGGCGTTGGGGCGTGCCTTGGCGTATTCTGTCAAGCGAGCCCGCTTGACTTCCTTAACATCTTTCAGTAGATCCAAATCAATGCCGTCGGGATCATAGATCCAGCCGGTGGAATCGGAGCAGGTGATCGGCTTTGCGCCTAATTGCCAAGCCTTTTCAATGGCGTAGATTGCCACGTTGCCTGCGCCGGATACGGCTACGGTTTTTCCGGCCAGAGCATGGCCGTTGCACTTGAGCATTTCTTCGGTAAAATACAGCAAGCCGTAACCCGTTGCTTGCTTCCGTCCCAAACTGCCGCCGTAGGACAGGCCCTTGCCGGTAAGTACGCCTTCGTAAACGCCACGGATGCGCTTATATTGACCGTAGAAATAGCCGATTTCCCGGGCACCGGTGCCGATGTCGCCGGCAGGAACGTCCACGTCTGCGCCGATGTATTTATACAGTTCCGTCATGAAACTTTGGCAAAATGCCATTACTTCCCGATCGGACTTGCCTTTGGGGTCAAAATCAGAACCGCCCTTGCCACCACCGATAGGAAGACCGGTGAGGCTGTTTTTGAA
>JAZKZB010000191.1:0-1888 GCA_045612425.1 Faecousia sp. | reverse complement strand
TTAGGAAATTTCTCTTTACACGGATATTGAAAATTATAACGAAGGCGATGAGGCCATTGTTATGATGACCATGCATGCTTCCAAAGGCTTGGAGTTTCCTCATGTCTTTGTGGTTGGAATGGAAGAGGGACTGTTCCCGGGGGCTCGTTGTATCGGTGAACATGAGGAAATGGAAGAGGAACGTCGTCTTTGCTACGTTGCCATTACAAGAGCAAAAGAAACATTGACGATGACGTATGCACGCCAGAGAATGCTCTACGGTAAGACATCTGGTTCCATGCAGAGCCGATTTTTAAAGGAATTGCCACAAGAGGAAATCCGTCGTCTTGGCAGTTATCAAATGCCTCAGTATCATTCAGATTATACTTATCAGCAATCCTTTGACTCGCGGTATCAACCTACCTATCCCAAACCAACCAAGACTGTTTTATCCTCTGTGCCTACCGGGGCGAAAAAAGCAGAATATCTTCGGCTCAATAAGGGAGATATGGTGCAACATACTGCTTTTGGAAAAGGGATGGTATTGTCTGTCATGGATTTGGGCAGCGATGCGTTGCTGGAAATTGCCTTTGACCAAATCGGAACGAAAAAACTCATGGCAAAAACCGCCTCTGTGCATATGAAAAAACTGTAATTTTATGTTTTTTTGCGCATAGAATCTCCAGAGGTGATTGCATGCGTTTTGGCCTCCGGAGATTTTTTCGGGCGATTGCTTTGTTGGTGGTTTTATCGGTGGCGATGATCTTCTTTTTCAGAGCGCGCTACCGAAACACAATACAGGCGTTGGCCCAGGTTCAGGTAAAAAATTCTACATCAGATTTAATTAATGACGCAATCGACCGTCAGATTGAGACAGGCAACATTCAATACGACCGGATTGTATATTTTGAAAAGGATTTAAACGGCAAAATTACAGCAGTCAAGACCAATATGAGTGAAGTAAACCGACTCAAGACGGATATTTTGAATCTGATTAATAACGAAATTCTAGCGTTGGATACCAGCGATTTAGGTATCCCGTTGGGGAGTTTGGTTTTTACGGAATTTTTCTCCGGGAGAGGACCGGAGATTCCGGTGAGCATTTTATCCATTCGTAATTCCGATGCTGCATTTCATAATACATTCACGGAAGCCGGCATAAACCAAACATTACAGCAACTGACCATGGACATCAGTGTGGATGTTACTGTTTTGGTTCTTGGTCGTACAGAAAGTTTTACGGTTTCCAGCCAGGTTGTGGTAGCGGAAACGGTGATTGTTGGGCAGGTACCGGACACATTTTTCCAATCAGGAGGATAAACATGAACGCAAAAGAGAGAATCCTGGAATTAACAAGAATTTTGGCGGAGGCGAATTATCGGTATTATGTATTGGATAATCCCACCATGCAGGATTTCGAATATGATCGGCTTTTAAGGGAATTGGAGGATTTGGAAAGGGAAAATCCCCAATATATCTTGCCGGATTCACCAACGCAACGGGTTGGTGGCGCTGCATTGAGCAAATTTGAGAAATATACCCACATTGTGCCGTTGATGAGTTTGCAGGATGTGTTTTCTCAGGAGGAATTGATGGATTTCCTCACAAAAACTATGGCAAATGACCCAAATTCCACATTCTCAGTCGAGCCGAAAATTGATGGATTATCGGTTGCACTGGAATACGAAAACGGCATCTTTGTACGAGGTGCAACCCGTGGTGATGGCGTTGTTGGGGAAGATGTAACGGAAAATCTGAAGACCATCCGTTCCATCCCCATGACACTGGACAATGCACCTGCCAGACTGATCGTTCGCGGCGAGGTGTTTATGCCTCGTGCCGTGTTTGAAGCATTGAATGCAAAGCGGGAAGAACGGGGGGAGGCACTGTTTGCCAACCCGAGAAACGC
>JAZKZB010000190.1:0-2375 GCA_045612425.1 Faecousia sp. | reverse complement strand
CACCGAAAACCAAACGTCCCATTTGCGACCAGGCGATGGCGCCGGCACACATCACACAAGGTTCTACCGTAACGTAAAGGGTACAATCTGTCAAATATTTGCCTCCCAAATAGTTGGCGGCAGCGGTAATGGCCTGCATCTCGGCATGGGCAGTGACGTCGTTCAATGTTTCCGTGAGGTTGTGCGAACGGGCGATGATGCGGTCACGGCATACAATAACGGCTCCTACCGGAATTTCTCCCCGTTGGGAGGCTTTTCCCGCCTCTATAAGCGCTTGCTTCATATAGAATGTATCGTCTGCCATACTTACCGGCGCATGTCATGCTCGTTGAACAAGGTGGGATAATCTTCCTCCATTTTCTGATGGATGAACGACAATACCGTTTCACGAAGCCAACGTGCCTTGTTGCTTATCTTGTATTTCTTCAGATAAGCATCCACAATGCGCACTTCCTCTTCGCTCATCAAGCACACCATCCGTTGTTTCCGTTTGGGAGATGTGGAAGGCACCTTATCTCTTTTTTTTACGGTATTTGCCATATATTCTGCAAATTTAGCTTTACTTCTGTAATTACAAAAGAGATTTTGCGTAATTTTGCGAAAAGAATCAAAACATGGCGGCACATAACGAATTAGGGAAAGACGGTGAAGCAGCAGCAGTAACATTTCTGGAAAGAAAAGGATACCATATCTGTCACCGGAATTGGCGTTCCGGGAAAAAGGAACTGGATATTGTGGCGGTTTATGAGGGGGAACTGATTGTGGTGGAAGTGAAAAGCCGGCGTAACAAATTGTATGGAAATCCCGAGGATGCGGTTACTGAACGAAAAATCCGCAAAATAGTTTCTTCGACAGATGCCTATATCCGGAAGTATGCCATCGACCTGCCGGTACGGTTCGATATCATTACCGTTACGGGGTGTGAGACCCCTTTCGAAGTTGAACACATTGAGGAAGCGTTTTATCCGCCTATTTGGTAACATAAAAGAAAGTAAGCAATGAGATATCCTAATAAAATAAACATCCCCATTGAAAAAGTGGAGGAGGTAACATCCACCAACGACTATATGGCGCATTTGTGCGCTGAAGGAGACGGACGTGAATTTTATACAGTCGTGGCAAAGTACCAGACCGGGGGCCGGGGGCAACGAGGCAATTCCTGGGAGTCGGAGGCTGGCAAGAACCTTATTTTCAGTACGGTACTTTATCCTACCGTTCTTGAAGCAAAGAAGCAATTCTACTTATCCATGCTCACAGCCATTTCGATAGTCAATGCGTTGGGTAAATATACCGATGGCTTCAGCATCAAGTGGCCCAACGATATCTACTGGAGAGACAAAAAAATAGCCGGTATCTTGATTGAGAACGAATTGCAGGGTAAATACATCATGCGGAGTATTATCGGAGTGGGGCTTAACGTGAATCAGGATGTTTTCTTTTCGGATGCTCCCAACCCGGTATCACTCAAGCAAATACTGGGTGTTGCTATCAATTGCGAAGAATTGTTGATAAAAATCCTTCACGGTATTGTTGCAAGCTACCGCCTATTGGAAGAGAACTTTGACAAGATGTCGGGTACACTCAATATACTTTATCTGCGAAGCCTTTACCGCCGTAATGGATATTATCCTTATCGGGATGCTGCCGGAACCTTCAATGCGCAATTCGAATTTTTGGAACCGGATGGACATATCCGTTTGCAGGATGAACAGGGTAGGTTACGCCGATATGCTTTTAAGGAAGTGGAATATATTCTCTGATGAACAACGAAAACAAGAATATACTACAGATAGCATTGCCCTCCATCGTTTCGAACATTACGGTGCCTTTGTTGGGGCTGATTGATGTAACCATCGTGGGGCACTTGGGGGCTGCCTCCTACATCGGAGCCATTGCCGTGGGCGGTATGCTGTTCAATATTATCTATTGGGTGTTCGGGTTCTTGAGAATGGGTACGGGAGGAATGACTTCGCAGGCCTACGGAGCAAACGACAAGGATGAAATGATGCGCCTGCTTATGCGTTCGGTTTGTGTAGGGTTGCTTATTGCCTTAGGTCTCATTCTGCTGCAATATCCCATCGAACGTACAGCCTTTGCATTGATAGATACGACTCCCGAAATCGAAACGTTGTCTATCCTGTATTTCCGTATTTGTATATGGGGTGCTCCAGCCGTGTTGGGACTGTATAGCCTGAACGGATGGTTTATCGGAATGCAGAATTCCCGTTTCCCAATGTATGTGGCCATTACTCAGAATATTGTTAACATACTGATGAGTCTGTTGCTGGTTTACGGCCTGGACATGAAGATTGAAGGAGTGGCTATCGGTACACTCATCGCCCAATATGCAGGTTTTTTGATGGCGGTTGGTCTGT
>JAZKZB010000189.1:0-11022 GCA_045612425.1 Faecousia sp. | reverse complement strand
GATAAACATACAAAAAAGAGAATATTGGAAGCCATTGATGTTGTTTGCAAAACATCGGAAAAAACAATGAGAAACTTTCCGAATCCAATTGTTCAAGCGCAACAAATTGCTTTGTCCGTGGTGACGGTAAGAGAAAACAATCGTTTGCAATTGCTGCGAAAAGCAGATGATTTGTTGGTCAGCAGGTGGGCGGGTTATGGGATACTGGTACTATTGCTGTTTGCAGTGCTATGGATTACCATTTCTGCCGCTAATTATCCATCTGCACTTTTAGGAAGGGGATTGGATGCGATTTATAATTTTCTTTATGTAAAATTGACGTGTTTGCCATACTTTCTGAAAGGGTTGTTACTGGATGGTATGTATGCCACATCGGCCCGTGTGCTGTCGGTCATGCTGCCGCCAATGGCAATCTTCTTCCCGTTATTCACAATATTAGAGGATGTGGGATATTTGCCCAGGATTGCGTTTCTGGTGGACGGTAAGATGCAAAAATGCGGTGGTTGCGGAAAGCAGGCGTTGACGATGTGTATGGGGTTGGGGTGTAATGCGGTCGGGGTGATGGGATGCCGTGTTATTGATTCGCCCAGGGAAAGGGTGATTGCGATTTTGACCAATGCCATGATTCCTTGCAACGGTCGTTTTCCCACTTTGATTGCATTGTCAAGCGTGTTTTTTACCTCGGTATTTTCCACAGTATCAGTTGCGTTGTGTATTGCCCTTGGTATTTGTGGCGCAATGCTGGCATCTTTATTTTTGTCAAAGACAATTTATAAGCATAAACCCAGCGTATTTTTGATGGAGATGCCACCTTTTCGGAAACCGAGATTTGGGAATATTATTTTGCGCTCCTTACTGGACAGAACATTAAAAATCAGCCTCAGGGCTTTGCTGGTTTCTGCGCCGGCAGGCGCGGTTCTGTGGCTGTTCGCCAATACATCGCTCTTTCATAGTGTCATTGCATTTATGGACCCGTTGGGAAGCGCGATTGGCCTCAATGGTGTAATCATTTTAGCGTTTCTATTTTCCTTTCCTGCCAACGAATTGTTTTTGCCGGTGGTATTTATGGCGATTACCGGGATAACCTCTCTACAAAACACACAGGTTGTATCTGTGGATTTGTTGCGAAATCAGTGGTCATTAGAAATTGTGATTTGTGTGATGGTATTCACTTTGTTTCATTGGCCATGCGCAACGACAATGATGACGGTTTACAGAGAAACAAAAAGCATAAAACAAACAGCGGTGGCAATGATACTGCCAACCGCTGTGGGCGTGTTGCTATGTTCGCTTTTACACGGGATATTTCTGTTTTTCTAAAGGACCTCGTCTAAAATATCTGCGGTTAATGCTGAAATTTCATAAGCAGTTCTTTCGGTTAGGCCATCTTCTGTTATTTTGGTATAACTACGACTTTGGAATCGACCGCAGATGCGAATGGCATCCCGCACATCGCAGGCGGAAATTTCCTGGGCGGTTCTGCCCCATAAAATGCAGGGTAAATAATCTGCCCGTCGGAATGCTCTTGGCACTGCCAACATGACGTCGCAGATTTCTCTGCCAAGGGGGGTGGTGCGATAGTTTGGCTTTCGACAGATGACACCCTCCACGATGACGTCGTTGATTGGTTCGCCTTCTTGCGCGATGATGTCTGTTGCAAACACAAAAATCATCAAGTGTCGAATGCCGTCGGTTCGGACATTATGTGAGCGAATTTGGCCCGTAATTGTGAGCATATCCCCGCCGGATAAATCCACCGTATCTAAAACAGATTGACTTACCACGATGGGCAAACTGTCCACAGCGCCGGAAAGACGGGATACCTTTAAGTAAAATTTGTAAAAGGGGATTCCGTGATTGCTGTGTGAAAATTCCGGAAGCGATTGCAGTTCTCCGCGGATTGTAATTTGATTAACGGATTGTTCCATAGTACCACCTCATATTTCAGATGTATGGAACATCTTATGCGCAAATCCTGCAAACAGAACAAAAGGATGCGTTTCCCTTGTTTGCATCGCGAAAATGACGGAATCTACAGTTTTCGCAGTTCCTGATATAGCCCTACTGCGGTAGGGATACCATAACGTTCTGCATCGGTTAGTATTGCCGTGATTTCTTCTTTTCCTCGTTGCAAATGAAAGACGACCGCATCCTCCTCTGTTTGAATATCGTATTTTACAGGGGGGAAGCGGTTGCAATGGGGAAAAGGAGTTTTCGTTTTTACGGTGCAGGGTGTGACGGTGCAACCGGATTCCGTTATCCGGTAGTAGGCCTCGGCAGGTGCAATTTCCAACCATATTTCCCGGTTTTTCCAAGGATTTAGGTATTCACCAAGAGAAATATGTAAAGGTGGAGAAGATAAAAAGACAGGACAATCCCGGTTGTGGCAGTAAGTTTCTGTGACGGCAACCGGGCAGGGAAGTTGCAGAAATCTATCCACAAATTCTTCCAGATTTTCAGAAAATTCTCGTTGAAAATCCAATAGGATTTTTGACGGAGATTCAAAGGAAATCAGTTGCAGAATCTGCTGATACATCAGTTCGATATCGTGATCCTGAAATGGGATTTGGTCACTGATGATGACCATGGAATTTCTGGGCAAAGCAGTCGGTAAATTGGACAAGCCTTGGTGACGTGCGGAAAAATGACAGGATAGCCATGCGATAGGATAGGGAATGGTTGGGTTATTCCGTAATTCCGTTTCGGTAACGGCCAGGTATAGAAGAATTTCCATGGACAAACGGCTCCTTCCGTGTTATAATCGGTTATATCCTATGAACGAGAGGGATTGTGTATGCCCATTTCCTTTTTGCCTCAGGTGATTGCCCGTTCGCTGACGGATATTACGGCCGGATTTTTGACAGAGCGGGGAATTTCGTTGTTAATGCTGGATTTTGACAATACCATTGTACCCTATACCACGGATATTCCCACAGAGGAAATGCGCCGCTGGATAGCATCCATGCAGGCTTCAGAGATACAACTTTGCGTTGTTTCCAACAGTAAACGGGATAGAGTGAAAACGTTTTGTAAAACCTACGGTTTGGACTTTATAACCCATGCAAGGAAACCATTTTTCAAGGGGATTCGGGAATGCCTTATGCGTTACGGGAAATCTCCGGAAGAATCCGCGTTGGTTGGAGATCAGATTTATACAGATACCTTAGGGGCAAATGGTGCAGGTGTGGTGTCGATTTTGGTAAAAGCCATTGATAATCATAACATATGGTTGAAACTGCGTCATGTCGCAGAATTGCCGTTTATATATTTAGCAAGAAAAAGGAGAATTTCATATGAAGAATTTGGATAAGTATTTGTCTCTGCTGGATGGGGAAGTGGATGGTCTTTTGTTGACCTCACGGTATAGCCGTCACTATGGCGCGGAATTTGATATTGCCGAAGGGGTCGCGATTGTTACAAAAAACGGATGCCGTTATTTTACGGACAGCCGTTACACAGAATCTGCGCAAAATGGGATTCAAGGGTTTGAAGTGGTAGACATCATGACCCATAAGGGCTATGTTGGGTGCCTGAATCAAGCGATCGAAGATTTTGATGTTTCGGTGCTGGGTTATGAAGAAGATTATATTACTGCGCGGGAATTGTTTGCGTTTGAAAAGAACCTCCATGCAAAATTGGTGCCTTACAATGATAAAATCAATGGTTTTCGTTGCGTAAAGGAAGAATGGGAACTGAATTTAATGCGGAAAGCCCAGGAAATTACAGACAAGGCATTTGCCGAAGTCATTACCCGTGTGCAGGTGGGCATGAGTGAATTGGAGTTGCAGGCGGAATTGATTTACTGCATGTATAAAAATGGTGCTACGGGACTTGCGTTTGATCCCATTGTGGTTTCCGGTCCTAATACCAGTCTGCCTCATGGTGTAGCGGGTGAACGGAAGATTCAGGATGGAGATTTTGTTACCTTGGATTTTGGCGCTCAGTATATGGGTTATTGCTCTGATATGACCAGAACCTTTGCGGTTGGTCATGCGACCGAGGAAATGAGACAGGTGTACGAAACAGTTCTGCGGGCGCAGTTGGCAGGGATTTCAGCAACCAAGGCCGGCGTAAACGGTTGCGACATGGATGCTGCTGCCAGAAAGGTGATTACCGATGCAGGTTACGGGGATTTCTTTGGTCATGGATATGGTCATAGCCTTGGATTGGAAATTCATGAATCTCCCAGTCCCAATGGCAGAAATCAAGACCCGATGCCGGAAAATGCAGTTTGTAGCGCAGAGCCTGGTATTTATTTGCCCGGGAAATTTGGCGTGCGTATTGAAGATGTGGTAATCCTTAAGACAGACGGCTGTGAAAATATTACGAAGAGCCCGAAAAATTTAATTATCGTGTAAAAAAGTTTTGTTTTCCTCTTGAAAAATTGAATATTTTGGGTTATAATGTATGCGCTAAAACTTTGTAAAAATTTTCCCTATTTGGGAACGATCTTAGGAGGATATAAATATGATTTCTGCAGGCGAATTTAGAAACGGCATCACCTTTGATATGGACGGTAAGGTAATGCAGGTTGTTGAATTCCAGCACGTAAAGCCCGGTAAAGGTGCGGCTTTCGTTCGTGTGAAGATGAAGAACGTCATCACCGGCGGTGTTACCGAAACCAGTTTCAACCCCACTGCAAAATTCCCCACTGCTTTTGTGGAACGTAAGAAGATGGAATATTCTTACAACGACGGTGAATTGTACTATTTTATGGACCAGGAGACCTATGAACTGGAACCCATTGATTCTTCCGCATTGGACGATTCCTTTAAGTTCGTAAAGGAGAACGATATTTGCACCATTATGAGTTACAAGGGCAAGGTCTTTGGCGTTGAAGTTCCTAACTTTGTCGACTTGGTTGTTACCGAAACCGAACCCGGTTTTGCCGGTAACACTGCTACCAACGTTACCAAGCCCGCTACCGTAGAGACCGGCGCTGAAATTAAGGTGCCTTTGTTCATCAATGAAGGGGACAAGGTTCAAATTGACACCCGTACCGGTGAATACTTGGGTCGCTCCAAGGCATAAGGAGAATGAAAATGACACTTTCTGAAAAGTCCGCCTATTTAAAGGGCCTGATGGATGGCTTGCATTTAAACACCGAGACCGACGAAGGAAAGATGATTTCCGCCATTGTTGAGTTGCTGGGCGATATGGCCAAGAAAGTGACCGACATTGAGGATACTACCATTGCAATCTCCGATGAGTTGGATGAAATCGAGGAAGATTTGGACGCAATCGAAGACTTCATCATGGATGAAGAAGATGACGACGATTACGATGATGATGACTACGATTTCGACGACGAAGATGAGGATTTTGATGACGTCGGCTTCGACTATGGCGATGAAGACACCACTATTTACGAGGTAGAATGCGCCTGCGGTGAAATTATCGATTTCGATGAGGAGACCTTGGATAAGGGCGCCATTGTTTGCCCGAATTGTGGGGAAACGCTGGAATTTAGCCTGGATGAAGATGACAACGAGGAATAATTCGCGAAGTCTGTTCTGTTATATGTGATAAAAGCACGTATCATGATTCCCGGAATGCTGACGCATTTCGGGAATTTTCCATATATTAACCTTTTGGTTTTCGAAATCTGTATTTCTTGTAAATCTATGAAAATTTACAAATATTCCCTTGACTTTATTACGCTAAAGTGATAAACTGATAAAGTGCTTTAAAAGGAGGGCGTGACTATGAAATTCCATTCTCAGTCCATTGACCGTTTGTTTGACACAATTTTGAATCTTAAGACAAGAGAAGATTGCTATTTATATTTTGAGGATTTATGTACTGTTAAGGAACTTCAGGATATGGCGCAACGTTTGGACGTGGCCGTGTTACTGGATGAGGGCATGAGTTATCAAAAGATTATGGAACTGGTGGAAGTGAGTACTGCTACCATTGGCAGAGTAAGTAAATGTTTAAATTACGGCACCGGTGGTTATCGTGTGGCAATTGATGGGTTAAAGGAGAATCAATAATGGGAAACCCGAATTTATCGTTTCAAGAGCAAGTGATTTTTGATTTGCGCGCCTTGTATCAGTCCTACGGCTATTGCAGATACAAAATGAGCAAGTTTGAAGAATATGACTTATATGCGAGAAACAAGGACTTTCTGCTTTCCGATCGGGTCATTACCTTTATGGACATCAACGGAAAGGTAATGGCATTAAAGCCGGACGTGACCTTGTCCATTGTGAAAAATACGAAAGCAACGGATAAAACAACGCAGAAACTGTACTATAATGAGAATATTTACCGCGTTCCGAAGTCTTCTGAGATTTTCCGGGAAATGATGCAGGTTGGATTGGAATGCATCGGAAATGTGGATGATTTTTGCCTTGCGGAAACGTTGACACTTGCGGCAAAAAGTTTGCAAACCATTCATACCGATGCCATCTTAAATATATCCGATTTTGGACTGCTGGTAAAGGTTTTACAGACGATGGGTATTTCTGCAGAAAATAGAGAAGTTTGGTTGCAGGCCATCGGGAAGAAGAACGGCCACGCCATACTTCAGTTGGGAATGCAGGAGGCAATTCCCAATGACCATATTCAGCGGTTGTTACAGTTGGTCAATCTCAATGCTGAGGTGGATGTGGCATTGGGACAATTGATTGATTTGCTGACACCCGTTGGATTGCTTTGGGAAGTACAGCGATTGGAAACGGTTTTGAAGATTCTGCCAAAGGATGTAAGAAATACTGTTCGCTTTGATATGTCCTTGGTGGATGATGCGAACTATTACAACGGAATATTAATGAAGGGATTTGTACCCGGTGTTCCGAATTCTGTGCTTTCCGGTGGTCAGTATGACAATCTGATGAAACGCATGGGCCGAAAGGCAAGTGCCGTAGGCTTTGCCGTGTATCTGGATACGTTGGAGCGTTTACATATTCCCAATGAAAAACTTGATGTGGATATGCTGATTTTATATGACGATACCTCTGATTTAAACGCCGTGCTGGAATTGTCTTCTTCTCTTAGAAATCAGGGGAAGATGGTTATGGTTCAGCGATCCAAACCGGAATTTCTTCGTTATGGGGAATTGGTTTCTTTTCAGTCAGGAGGTAAGATATGAATCGCATGTTGAATATTGCGCTTCCAAAAGGGCGATTAGGAGAAAAGGTTTATCAAATGTTTGCCAAGGCTGGATTTGAATGCCCTGAAATTGACGACGGTGGACGAAAACTGATTTTTGAAAATGCTGAAAAAGGGGTTCGTTATTTTTGGGTGAAGCCTTCCGATGTGGCAATTTATGTAGAGCGGGGAGCAGCAGATATCGGGGTTGCAGGAAAAGATATTTTGCTGGAATATGAACCGGATATTTATGAATTGCTGGATTTGAATATTGGAAAGTGCCGAATGGCGGTGGCAGGAAAAAACGACTTTTATGATGATCCTCAAAGGACATTGCGCGTCGCCACAAAATTTGTCAATATTGCAGGGGAGTATTATCGTTCTATCGGTAGAGAAATTGATATTATTCGTTTAAACGGTTCTATCGAGATTGCCCCGATTTTAGACCTTTCCGACGTGATTGTGGATATTGTAGAAACGGGCACGACCTTAAGAGAAAATAATTTGAAGGTAATGGAAACGATTGTGCCTATCAGCGCGCGATTGATTGCAAACAAGGCATCTTATCAGTTTAAAAAGCAAGTGATACAATGCGTATATGAACAACTGGCAAAACAAACGGAGGAAGACAGATGATACCGATTTACCGATATGGGGAAGTGCCTAACGAGAAAATTTTTGCAAGGCCGGAACCCATGGCGAAGGTCGAGGCTGTGGTGGCTGAGATTATCGAGAATGTAAGAAAATATGGAGACAAGGCTTTATTTTCTTATTGTGAGCAATTCGATCATGCTACGTTGCAGAGTTTGGAAGTTTCTCAAGAGGAAATTAACGAAGCCCTTTCCCAAGTGGAGCCTGAATTTGTGCAGATCCTGGAACGGGCGGCAGAAAATATCCGAAAGTTTCATTCTCAGCAGGTGCGCAGTGGCTTTACAATCAAAGAAGAAAACGGGACAATAGTCGGTCAAAAGATGATTCCCGTTGACAGAGCAGGCCTGTATGTTCCGGGCGGTACAGCAGCATATCCCTCTACAGTGCTGATGGACTCCATTCCTGCTAAAATTGCCG
The DNA here is from genome assembly GCA_045612425.1 of Faecousia sp. GTDB lineage: Bacteria > Bacillota > Clostridia > Oscillospirales > Oscillospiraceae > Faecousia. The sequence continues at coordinate 2,862 of JAZKZB010000189.1, read as the reverse complement.
GATGCCAGGAAGTGGTAATGGTGACGCCACCCAATCGGGATGGAAAAGTGCATTCCGGGATTTTAGTGGCCGCAAAAGTTGCCGGCATCGATAAAATCTTTAAAATAGGCGGAGCGCAGGCCATTGCCGCGTTAGCCTACGGCACCCAAACCGTTCCCAAAGTGGATAAGATTGTGGGGCCGGGGAACGCCTATGTTGCGGAGGCGAAAAAACAGGTCTTTGGCAAGGTTTCGATTGATATGATAGCCGGGCCCAGTGAAATCTTAATTGTATCGGATGAAAAATCCAATCCCAGATTTTTGGCTGCCGATTTGCTTTCTCAGGCGGAACATGATAAAATGGCAAGCGCTGTCTTGATAACCACAAGCATGGAATTGGCTTGCGCGGTGCAAAAAGAATTGGAAGTGCAAATTCCTTTGTTGGAACGAAAAAATATCGCAAGAGAATCTATTGATCGATATGGGAAAATCATTGTCTGCGAGAATATTATGCAGGCAATTGAAATTGCAAACGAAATTGCTCCGGAACACTTAGAATTGTGCGTGGATGAACCATTTGCCTATCTGGATTCGATTCGCCATGCAGGTTCTGTGTTTTTGGGAAGAAATTGTCCTGAGGCATTAGGAGATTATTTTGCCGGCCCAAATCACACATTGCCAACCAGCGGTTGCGCAAAGTTTTCCAGTCCTTTATCGGTAGATGATTTTATTAAGAAAACGCAATTTGTTTATTATTCAAAGGATGCATTGGGAGAAGTTGCCCATGATGTTGCGTATTTTGCAAACGTGGAGGGTTTAACTGCCCATGCAAAAAGCGCACTGATTCGATTGGAGGAAGATGTATGAGCCGGTTTCTTGCAAAGAAATTTGCGAATATCAAACCTTATGTTCCCGGTGAACAGCCAAAGGACAGACGGTACATAAAACTAAATACCAATGAATCGCCGTTCCCACCGTCCCAAAGGGCGCAAGCCATGGCTGGCGAGGTGTCACGTGATTTGCAGTTATACTCCGACCCGGAATGCAAGAAATTGACGGATGTGACGGCTCAGTATTTAGGGGTTAGGCCGGATCAAATCGTATTTACCAACGGCTCAGACGAAATATTGAATTTTGTATTTCTCACCTTTTGTGATGAAAATGTGGGCGTGGCATTTCCGGATATCAGTTACGGTTTTTATAGTGTTTACGCAGATTTCTATGGAATTGATGCCATTAAAATCCCTCTGCGGGAGGATTTTACTGTCTGCGCTGACGATTATATTGGTCTAAACCGAACCATTGTGATTGCAAATCCCAATGCGCCGACGGGGTTATATCTTCCTTTGCGCGAGGTTGAGCGAATTGTAAAAGGGAATCCCGGGAATTTAGTGGTGATTGATGAGGCTTATGTGGATTTCGGTAACGAAAGCGCCATTTCTCTTATCGATCAATACCCCAACTTATTGATTTGCAGAACCTTTTCCAAATCACGTTCCATGGCCGGTGCCAGATTGGGATTTGCAGTCGGCAATGCAGAGGTGATTCGCGATTTGAATAACATTCGTTATTCTACCAATCCCTTCAATATCAATGCCATGACCATGGCGGCAGGAATCGGTTCTATTGAGGATGATGCTTATTTCCGTGAAAATTGCCGGAAAATTATAGACACAAGAGAATGGACTACGAAACAACTTCGTAATTTGAATTTTGCGGTTTTGGATTCTTCTGCTAATTTTGTCTTTGTCAAGCATGCTGACATTGATGGAAAAGAATTGTACTTAAAATTGAAAGATAAAGGAATCCTGGTTCGTCATTTTGCCGGAGACCGGCTGAATCCCTTTGTGAGAATCACCATTGGGACGGCGGAAGAAATGGAAACGACAATCGGCGCAATTAAGGAAATATTGGAGAATGTATTATGAGAAAGTCTGAAATTATCCGAAATACCAACGAAACGAAAATTTCTTTAACTTTGTGTTTGGATGGTAGTGGTAAAAGTGAAATTTCTACAGGCTGTGGTTTTTTGGACCATATGCTGACACTGTTTGCCAAACACGGTAGATTTGATCTGAATGTATCCTGCCAAGGAGATACCTATGTGGATGACCATCATACGGTGGAGGATGTGGGGATTGCACTGGGTCAGGCTTTTGCGGAAGCACTTGGAGAGAAAACGGGGATTAACCGTTATGGGGATGTGACGATCCCCATGGATGAGGCGTTGGTTTTGACGTCCGTCGATATTTCCGGCAGATCTTATTTAGGCTTTGATTTGCCTATCCCTGCGCAAAAGGTGGGCACTTTCGATACAGAGTTAGTAGAAGAGTTCTGGCTGGCATTTGTACGCAATGCCAAGGTCACCCTGCATATTCGGAAATTTGCCGGCACCAATTCTCACCACATCATCGAGGGCGCATTTAAGGCAGCAGGACGATGCTTGCGTCAGGCGGTCGCCATTGACAAGGATTTCGCGGATGACCTTCCTTCTACAAAGGGAGTGTTGGAATGATAACCATTGTAGATTATGGAGTTGGGAATTTATTTTCTTTAAAAAGTTCTTTTTCTGCAATCTCTGAGGAGGTTTGTGTTGCCAGCACTCCGGAGCAGGTGGAACAAGCGGAAAAAATTTTGTTACCCGGCGTGGGCGCATTTTCGGATGCCATTGCCAAGTTACGGCAGTCCGGATTGGATCAGGTGCTGATTCAGAAAGCAAATGCGGGAACGCCCTTGCTTGGGATTTGCTTAGGGATGCAACTTCTTTTTGACGAAAGTTTTGAATACGGAGTTCATAAGGGCCTGGGATTGATTCCCGGGCAGGTGCGTCCGATTGAGGAGCGAATCCCCAATGGGTATAAAATTCCCCATATCGGATGGAATC
>JAZKZB010000188.1:0-6077 GCA_045612425.1 Faecousia sp. | reverse complement strand
TATAATGTAATGGGTTTGCCGGTGTGCAGGCTGTGGCACAGCATTCAAAAAATTGTGCCGAATTTTAGGGAGGACAAGCAATGAAACACTTTTTTACCACAAAGGTTCGAATAGCGCTGGCGATTGCGATTTTGCTCAGCGCAGGCCTGGCGCTTTTGTCCGGTCTTACGGGCTTGACCATTGGGGATATGGCCGTAAAAGGTGTGCTGACTCCGTTGCGTTCCGCCGCCAGTTCTTTGACAGAGCAGGCGCAGAAGATTTACGATTATATCTTCCATTATGAAACCCTTTCCGCAGAAAACGAGGACCTGAAAAGCCAGTTGGCGCAGATGTTGGAAGACGCCCGGGATGCGGAATCCACAAAGCGGGAAAATGACCGCCTGCGGGATCTGCTGAACTTGAAAAAGAATAACGAAGATTATGAATTTGTGGACGCGTATATTATCAGCCGTAGTTCTGTGGACTGGACCAATACCCTCACCGTCAGCAAAGGCACCAATTCCGGTATTGAAGTAGGAATGTGCGCCATTACTGCCAACGGAGAAATGGTAGGACTGGTCATTGAAGCAGGCACCAATTATGCGGTGATTAAAACTGTGCTGGATTCTTCTCTGGAAATCAGCGCAACCATTACGGCCTCGGGCTACAGCGGTATGGTACAGGGAGGATATTCTTCCGATCAGGCAGGTCTTTTGCGTATGGATTATCTGCCTTCCGCTGCCATCATTCGTAACCGGGATCAGGTGGTAACGGCAGGTTCCACGGTGTATCCCCGAAATTTGATTTTAGGCCATGTAATCGATGCCGGTTTTAATGATACCGGCGTGGCAAAATTTGCGCTTTTGCAGCCGGCGGCAGATATTGATGCCTTGGAGCAAGTATTTATTTTGACTGCTTTTGATGCGGAGTAATGGGTATGTTCAAACGTAAACAGGAGTTTCGCCCGGATAAAGTCGGAGCGGGGTGGCTCAGTAAACTTTATATTACCAGACGCCAACGGCAAAATATTTTGCGTTGGGCGTTGTATGGACTGGCGTTGGTGGTATTGTCGTTGTTGCAGGATGTGATTTTTTGCAGGTTTCGTCTGTTTGGGGCATCTACCAATTTGGTTTGCACCGGTATCTTTTTGCTGTGCATTCTGCTTTCTACGGACCATTGCGCGGTATTTGCGGTGGTGAGCGCAGTTCTTTATTATTTTTCCGGCTCTGCCGCCGGGCCGTACAGTATTTTATACATTACTGCCATTGGTATCTTTTTGAACATTTTTCGCAGTAGTTATTTGCGGAAAAGTTTCTTTTCCACTTGGATTTGCGCCAGCACCGGGATATTGTTGTATGAATTGTTGGTGTTTTTGACCGGTGTATTTTTGGAGTTGACCCATTTTTCCCGCCTGCCTGCATTTTTGATTACTGCAGGGCTGGGCGTGGTTGGAATGCCCATTTTGTATCCGGTTTTTCGCTGGATTGGAAATATCGGAGGAGAATCATGGAAAGATTAAGTCGCGTGCGCGCCGGAATTATTTTGGCGTTTTTTATGATTATCGTGGGCTTTTTTGCGTTAAAAATCTACGACTTGCAAATTTTAGATGCCGATATGAAAGCGGACAATCAAAAAACCTTTACTACCTGGACCATTGTCAAGGCTGCCCGGGGGGAAATCACAGACCGTAACGGAAACAAGTTGGTGAGCAATCGGGCCAGTTATGATTTGGTATTCAATCATTATGTCATTTTAAGCGCGGAAAATACCAACCAGCATTTGTTAAATTTGGTGCAGTTATGTCGGGATCAGAAAATTTCTTATTATGATAATTTTCCGGTTTCCAAAACGACGCCTTTCACGTACACATTGCAGGAACAGACCGCCACCTGGCAGGGATATTTCCAGGCTTATTTGCCGGAAAAGGGAGGCTTGGATTCCGATATTTCCGCGCCTTTGCTGATGAAAAAACTGCGGGAACTGTACCGGATTCCCGATACATGGTCTGACGAAGACGCGCGGGCAGTGATTGGTTTGCGCTATGAGTTGGATTTGCGCCAAGGCATTACCAATTTGCCCAACTATATTTTCGTTGCTGATGCGACGACAGAGGCACTGTCTGCGATTTTGGAATTGAATATTCCGGGATTAAAAACAGAGGCATCCACTGTCCGGGAGTATAACACCCAGTACGCGGCGCATATTTTGGGCTATTGCGCCGCCATGACCAAGGATCAATGGGCATATTACAGTACCTTAACGGATGAAAATGGAAAAGCACTGTATAATATGGATGCGCAGGTGGGGCAAAGCGGTTTGGAACGGGCCTTTGAAGAATATCTCCACGGTATAGACGGCATTCGGGTAGACCGGGTGACGGTGGACGGCATGCTGGTGGAACAATATTATTTGAAAGACGAAAATGGGGTTGAGCAAAAACCGGTTTCCGGAAAAAATGTGGAAACTACCATTGATTTGAACTTGCAAAGAACGGCAGAGGAAAGTCTGGCGTCGCTGATTACCGCCCTTCGCGCCACGGCGGTGGAGGGGAAACACGTAGACGGCTCCGATGTGGAAGGCGGCGCTGTGGTGGTGATGGACGTGAAAACCGGTCAGGTGTTAGCCTGCGCCAGTTATCCCACTTACCAGTTGGAAACCTTTCGGGAAGATTGGGAGATGTTGAACAGTGACCCCTATGCGCCTCTTTTCAATCGTGCTCTGCAGGCAACGTATCCTCCCGGGTCTACCTATAAAATGTCTATGGTGATTGCCGGCGTGGAGGCTGGCGCCATTGACCGATATACCGTGACACAGGATAAGGGCGTTTTTAGCAAATATGCCCCCGGCTTTACTGCGGACTGTTTGGCGTGGAGCCAAAATCATTCGACCCACGGCTATGTCAATGCCGTTAGCGCGCTGGCATCTTCGTGCAACTATTTCTTCTATGATTTGGGAGATAAAATCTCTTTGAGCATTATTGATTCCACGGCAAAAGGCTTGGGATTGGGAGAGCCTACCGGCGTGGAATTGGGGGAAGCCACCGGTTATCGCGCCAATGCGGAAACGAAACTGTACTTCTACGCAGACGATAAAGACCGGCAGGATTGGTATCCGGCTGACCAGATTATGGCTTCCATCGGGCAGTCTTTGAATCAGTTTACACCTATTCAACTGTGTTCCTATACTGCCACTCTGGCGAATCGGGGCGTTCGGTATCAGGCAACATTTTTGAAACGGGTGGTATCCTCGGATTACCGGCAGTTGGAACTGGAAAATACACCGGTGGTGCTCAGCACTTTGGCGATTTCCGATGAGGCTTATTATAATTACACGGAAGGAATGCGCGCGGTGGTTACCAGCGGTACGGCCTCTCGTATTTTCCGGAATTATCCCATTGCCGTGGCGGCCAAAACCGGTACAGCCCAACATTCCAACAGCAAAAACGTTTCGGACCACGGTGCTTTTGTGTGTTATGCGCCTTTCGAAAATCCGGAAATTGCCATTTCCGTATACGGAGAAAAGGCGGGACATGGTACCACCATGGGCCAAATCGCTAAGGAGATTCTGGACACTTACTTTGACAACCCGGAAAAGGGAGATGTCCAAACCAACGAAAATCAGTTGAGTTGATTTGCAATATAGAAAGACAGGAAAAAGCCTCCCCAAAGGGGAGGCTTTTGCGTGTTATTCCGTTTTTGGGTTCAGGGCTTGGGCGATGGGGAGAAGAAGGTCAGCGCTGACTTTACATACCTTTCGGTCGTAGGTGAAAAGTCCGTTGGTTTCATCTTCTACATCGGAAACCTGGGTGTAAATGGCGGCGCACAGGCCTTGTTCATAGGCGGGGATGACCTGCTGGGTGTACAGTGCTATCAGCGCCTCTTCAAATTGACTTTGGGTTTTGAATTTGCCGTAGCCGTAGGTACTGTCGGTGTTGAAAACATGACCTTCCGGTTTGTAGGAATAGCCACCAAATTCTGACAAAACCAGAGGTTTTCCATTTCCTTTCAGCCGAATGGGCTTAAAGTACACATGCCGGCTGTCTACGTGGGAGTTTTTGCGACGGAACCAACCGGAGGTGGCATCGATAAAACGGGAGTCGTCCAAGGCTTGGAATTGCCGGAAAACGGCATCGCTATCAAATTGCCCCCACCCTTCGTTAAAAATGGTCCAGTAGCAAATGCAGGGGTGGTTTTCCAGTTGTTTTACGGTGGTTTTCATTTGGCGCAGAAATTCTTCCCGGGTTTTTTTATCCCGATGAAGCCGACGGTCATCCACCGTTTGCAAGCCGATTGTGGGCAGTGCGGTATCCCGGAAGAAAGAATAATCTCCGTTGTTGACCATGTCCTGAAAGACCACCATGCCCAGTCGGTCGCAGTGGTAATAGAAAAGGTCAGGCTCTACCTTAATATGCTTGCGCAGGGTGTTAAAGCCTAAGGCTTTCATTTGCATGATGTCGTCGATGTAGCAATCGGGGGAAGGGGGCGTCAGCAGACCGTCAGGCCAATAGCCTTGATCCAGCAGACCGTGGAAAAAGTAGGGTTTTCCGTTAAGACAGAGCCGGGGTATTCCATCCCATACTTTTGTTTCCAGCCAGCGAATGGCAAAGTAACTTTCCACCCGGTCAGTTTCCGTTTCAACGGTGAAATCGTATAAATAAGGAGATTCCGGTGTCCACAGATGGGGGTCTTTCGAGGTGATGACAGCGCCTAAGGGAAAGTCACCCAAATCCTTTACATGTACAGTACCTGCCATTTCCGGAACGGTAGTGATGATAACAGAAGCGCCTTGGTTTCGAATGTTGAGTTTTTGGATATAGGTTTCCGGTACGCTTTCCAGCCACACTGTTTGCCAAATGCCGGATACGGGGGTATACCACATTCCGCCCCGTTTTTCCGGCAGAACCTGCTTGCCATAGGGCTGGCTTTGGTCGGTCAAATCGTCATAGACACGCACTTGCAGTTCATTTTCGCCCGTTTTCAAGGCGGAGGTAATGTCAAAAGAAAAGGCTTCGTAACCACCAACGTGGGTGCCCACGGGGGTGTGGTTGACATAAATCTTTGCGACTTGGTCAGCGCCACCGATGTGCAGGAGTATGCGCCCTTTTTGAAAATTTTCAGGCAAATTGAATTTTTTGCGGTAAACCAGAGGGCAACCTTCGGGAAAGTGGCGGTTAACACCGGAAAGCAAAGATTCCGGACAGAAGGGAACCCGAATCTGTCCGGTGTAATCCAAAGCGGAAAATTCCCAATCGCCGTTTAGGTTTACATAACTATCCCGTCGCATTTGGGGACGGGGATATTCCTGCCAGGGGGTATCCTGAGAGGCAAGCAGTTGTTCGCCCCGTGGGGTTGTCAGTTGATTCAGCATTGGGGTTTCTCCTTTTTAACCAGTTTGCGCAGGGGCAACAGAACCAGCCAAACCAGCGCAGCGGCAAAAAATGCCACCAGAAAGATATTTTCGTTGGGGACAAAAGAGGTGGTACCGTCTCCGTTGACAATGGTTTCAGCGTTCTTTAACACCATTGCGCCGATGGCAGGTCCAATGACGCCGGGAATCAGCACTTGACCCACAATGCGAAGACCTTGGAACATACCGGCTCGATTTTCCGGTGTATAGTCCCGCAGGAGCGCGCCGAAGACGGCCATGCCGGAAAGGTAGCCACACATCATCAGAAGCGAGCCGATAAATACCGGCACCACGGTAAAGAAGAAGTGCAAAATCAAAAAGCCGGCCATGAGCATGCCCATGGGCAGGATAATGGCGGTGTGAAAACCCCGTTTGTCGTAAACCCGACCGTAAAGGGCGGTAAAAATTGCGGCTAAAAGAATAGCAGGGGCCATAATCAGTACATAGTTGTCCATCCCCAGAGAAACCTGATAATAAAGGATGAGGTAGGGCATGAAAATTTGAATGGCAATGTTAAAAAGGGCAAAGCCGGCTAAGGCAATGTATAGGGTGCGGTTTTGCCGGATTACCGAGGGGCGGAAGCCGTAAAAAATATTGGCGAAATAATTTTGATTTTCTGCAACTTTTACGGGAGTTTCCCGGATGAGGAAAAAGCCGGCAATGCCTAAGGCAATGACCACGGTGCCGATGAT
>JAZKZB010000187.1:0-6570 GCA_045612425.1 Faecousia sp. | reverse complement strand
ATACCATTGCACTTTCTGAATTATTATTCCCCAATGTAACCGACACGCCGGAAACATTGGAAGAAAAATATCCCCTGCGCCAAGTCCCCGAAGGCGCCGTCATTACCAGAATGGCGCCCTCCCCCACCGGATTCGTCCATCTGGGCAACTTGGTGCAAGGCTTAACATCTGAACGGATGGCTCACCAAAGCGGTGGCGTGCTATTTCTGCGCGTGGAAGACACCGATGCAAAACGGGAAGTACCCGGCGCAGTGGAAGTACTCATTGACACACTAAAGCACTACGGTATTCAATTTGATGAAGGCGCCACCATCGAGGGTGATTCCGGCATCTACGGTCCTTATCGTCAACGGCAAAGAGCCCACATCTATCACGTATACGCAAAAAAATTGGTATCCGAAGGGCAAGCATACCCCTGCTTCTGCACGGAAGAAGAACTTTCCGCCATGCGGGAAAAACAAGAAAGCAACAAAGAAACCACGGGATACTATGGCAAATACGCCATTTGGCGTGACCGCCCAATGGAAGAGATTCAGGAACAACTGTCCGCGGGCAATCCTTGGGTTCTGCGTTTCCGTAGTACCGGCAGTATTGAAAACCAATTTAAATTTGACGACTTGGTCAAGGGTCAACTCACCATTACAGAAAATGACGTGGACCATGTTCTTTTGAAATCCGATGGCATTCCCACATACCACTTTGCCCATGCAGTTGACGATCATTTAATGCGCACCACCCATGTGGTTCGAGGTGATGAATGGCTTCCCACTTTGCCTTTCCACATTCAGTTATTCAAGGCTTTGGGATTCAAACTTCCCAAGTATGTCCACATCGGACCGCTGATGAAAATGGACGGCAACTCTAAACGCAAACTTTCCAAGCGCAAAGACCCGGAATTGGCCCTGACTTACTATAAAGCGGAGGGCTTCCCGGTTCAGGCGGTGTATGAGTACATTATGACTCTGCTCAACTCCAACTATGAAGATTGGCGTCGGGCAAACCCCACCGCCCCGGCTACGGACTTCAAATTCAGTCCTAAGAAACTCAATCCTGCCGGTAATTTGTTTGACTACGCCAAACTGACCGACGTAAGTAAAAATGAAATTGCCAAAATGGACGCAGAAATCGTCTACACCTTGCTGGTGGAGTGGGCAGAGGAATTTGACACTGATTTTGCTGACAAACTGAAATCCGATAAGGATTATGCCATTTCCATTCTCTCCATTGGCCGTGGCGGCAAAAAGCCCCGCAAAGATTTGGCTGTATGGAAAGAAGCCAAACCTTATATGGGTTTCTTCTACGACGAGTATCTTGAACTACCCGCATTTGATGAACGATTTCCCCACGAAACCATCCGCAAGGTATTGGAAAAGTTCTTGGCTGTATACGACGAATCTGATGATGCGTCTGCATGGTTTGAGAAGATCAAGACCATCACTGAGGAAATCGGCTTTACCACAGACATGAAAGCCTATAAGGCAAATCCGGAAGCCTTCCCCGGCACAGTGGCAGATGTTTCCACCTTTGTCCGTCAGGCCGTTACCGGCAAAATCAATTCTCCGGATTTATATACGGTCATGCAGATTTTAGGAAAAAACCGCTGCATAGAACGGATACAGGCCGTACTAAATACCTTATAATATTTGTTAACTTTTTGTGTTTTCAGGATTTTTCCCAAGAAAACACTTGCAAGAATGGAATTTTTAGGTTATAATACCACAGTCTGTTTTCCCAGACATTATTCAGACAACGAGAGGATTTGATACCATGAGCGCATCCGACAAGAAAAAACTGCGCAAAGAGATGGCGAATTCCGCCATGTCTCCCAAACAGAAAGCACAACAAGACGAAGCAAAGCAACTGAAAAAATATACCGTCACCTTTGCGGTGGTTATGATTTTGGTTGTTTCGATTATTGTTTCAGCAATCGTCATTCCTATTTTTATCGGCATTCATCACCGTAACGACCATTCCGTTACCATTGGTGGCAATGCATTGTCTACAGTTGACTTCTCCTATTTCTACATGGACGAAATCACTGCCTATTATCAGGATATCTACAAGCAGTATTATCAGAGTTACCCATCCTTGTGGCAGTTATTTTTGCTCCTGGACGTCAACAAGCCCCTGAATGAGCAGTACTTTGACGAAGAAAAGGGCATCACCTGGGCCGACCACTTTGTAGACGAAGCCCTGCATACCGCCCAAGAAATTTATGCTTTGAATGCTGCCGGCAAGGCCGCAAACTTCACCTTAACCGAAGATGATGTCAAAGACATGAATGACTATTTCACCTATTTGGAAACGCAGGCTAAGAATCAGGGTTACGAATCCTGGAATCAGGCCTTGACATCCACCTACGGCAACGGCGCCAACGCAGAAACCTACAAAAAATACTACGAACTGAACTACTATGCCAGTATGTATCAGCAGAAATACAAAAATGATTTGTTCGAAAGTTACACCGCCGAACAAATTCGGGAATATGAGAAGGACAAGGTTCTGAACTACACCTCTTTCACCTACTCCTACTACCCCATCATTGTCAGTGACTATCTAAAATTCCTATACGGGGAACTGGAAACCGGAAAGACCTACACCGAAGAACAGAATGCCGCTGCTTTGGCGGCTGCCCAAAAGGATGCGGAAACGCTGAAAAACTGTGGCGCCACCACACCGGAAAAACTGGACGAAGCAATTAAGGCCTTGGAAATCAACAAAGACAAGACCAGCGTTTCCAGTTATCTGTATGAAGATGTTTTCTATGAGCAAACCGGCATTGAAGAAGTGAAGGCTTGGCTGGCTCTCGATGAACGCAAACTGGGAGATATTGAGAGCATTGAAGGCAAGCAAACCACAGATAACGATGACGGCACCACCACAGAAGTCATTAACCGTTTGAACGTTATCATGTTTACCAGCCGGAATGAAAATACCATGCCTCTGGTAAACGTTCGTCACCTGTTAGTGCAGTTCCAAAACCCCAATTACAATGCGACTACCGGCCAGTATGAATACAAGCAGGAAGATAAAGACGCAGCAAAAGCAACTGCTGAAAAATATCTGGAAGAATGGAAGAAGGGCGCCATGACCTCCGATTCCTTTGCAGAACTTGCGAACAAATACAGTGCCGACAGCGACGGAACCGACGGTGGTCTGTACGAAGATGTTTATCCCGGTCAGATGGTCACCAACTTCAACAACTGGTGCTTTGACGAAGGTCGCGCGACCGGAGACACCGGTGTGGTAGAAACAGAATACGGCTACCACGTAATCTACTATGTGGGCACAAGCGATATCACCTATCGTGACTTCTTGATCAAGAACGACTTGCTGGACGAGCAATCCGAATCTTGGCTGGAGGGCATCGCAGAAGCACAGACTGCTGAGAAGGTTAATATTAACGGGCTGGCTTTGGATTTCACTTTTAACTAAATAAACAACACGCGAAACCCACGGGTTTCGCGTGTTTCTTTGTATAAAGAACCGTTCTATGGCAAAAAATACCTCCATGCAAGGAGGGATTTGGTTTGCACGGAAAAACAATTGGTTTATTGGTATCAGGAGCATTAGCCGGTATGGTAAATGGTTTGTTTGGCGCCGGGGGCGGTATGGTGCTGATTCCTTTGCTTTTATGGCTAACCGACCTGCGAGAAGAAGAAATCTTCCCCTCCTCTGTTTGGGTCATTCTTCCAATTTGTATTGTATCGTTACTCACACAGTTCGGTATGAATCTGCCATACCAAGAGGCATTCCCTTATCTTTTAGGTAGTATACCGGGCGGTATTTTCGCAGGAATTTGGGGACAGAAAATTCCGGTGAAATGGCTTCACCGCATTTTAGGCGTGCTGATTCTATATGGGGGTATTCGATATTTATGTTAAATTCCTTCTTTGTCGCCATCATCATGAGCATTCTGTTAGGTTTTCTCTCCGCTATCGGCATCGGTGGGGGCACTTTACTAATATTATGGCTTACCCTTGCCCTCAATATGGACAGTGACACTGCCCGGGCCATCAATTTAATGTTTTTCCTCACCACAGCCCTTACTGTAAATATATTTCGTCTCAAGCAGAAAACCATTCACGCAAAAAAATTACTGCCGGCAGTTCTGGCCGGCAGTATCCTTGCGTTACTTGTTTCTTTTTTCCGTGATTTTTTAAATGTTACCTTATTAGAAAAGGCCTTTGGCGTTCTTTTACTGCTCACCGGCATGAAAGAATTGTGTTACCGTCCGCGAAAAGCCAAATAGCCCTCCAAAATCAAGGATGCAGCCACCGCATCCACAGTTTCCTTCCGCTTTTTCCCGTGGTAATTATGCTGGGAAAGAATATTATGAGCCTCCACCGTAGTGCGTCGCTCGTCCCACATGGTCACATTTAATCCGGTGGCAATCCTTACTTTTTCTGCAAATCCCCGGCACAGTTGGGCGCGATTTCCTTCTGTGCCATCCATATTTTTCGGAAGCCCCACTACAATCTCACCAACGGAATTTTCCTTGCAAAGGCGCACAATATCCCCAACGAGTTTGTCTGTATTATGACTGTTCAGTACTGCGGTAGATCCTACAATTGTGCAAAGCAAATCCGAAATCGCCACGCCGGTTCTGGCATCTCCATAATCAAGTCCCATAATTTTTTGCATAACATATCCTCGCAATTTTAATTATTGAAGATATTATACAAAACAAATCCGCAAAAGAAAAGCAAAATTTTTGCACCGAATTACACTAAGGTTTTTAGTTCATTACCCAAACTGCGCCATTTAAATAGGCAGCAAAGGTCAGCCACGCCAAATAAGGCAGCAGAAGCCATCCTGCTTTTGTATCGATTTTTCCAAACTGCCATGCCGTAGCCAGCACCAACCCCCATAAAAGAATCAGCCAAATCAATGCAAATCCGAAGGCTTGCGCATTAAAAAACAATAACGGCCAAAAGAAATTCACAATCAACTGAGCCACAAAAAGTCCCAGCGCCCGGTCCCGTTGTGTGGTTTTGGGTGTAAGCGATACCCGCGCAGCGCTGATGCCCATAAGGGCAAACAAAATACTCCACACCACCGGAAACACCCACGCCGGTGGTGTTAAAATCGGTTTCGATACGGTATATTGATAAATCTCAATTCCTTGCCGGGACAAAAAGCCGGAAAGGATTCCCACCAGTTCACAAACCGCAATCCAAAAAGCATAGATTTTCCATTGTTTTTTCATATGCATCACCTCTTTTTCAGAATATGTTTCGTTGCCCCGGGATTATTCCTGCCATATCCTATATTTTTTCATAAAAAAGTGGAAAAAATATGAAAAAACGTGTTGACGGACAGATAATTCTGTGGTAGAATGTTTCTACCTGTGAAAAAAGGTGTTTTTTTATGCGCCTTTTTTCAGCATCGGGCGGTCATTGTAGTAGCCGCTTCTAAATTTTTTCATAGCCGATGTGATACAGGGAGGCAATATTAAGGAGGTGCCGTTATGCGCGTTAAAGTCACTTTGAGATGCTCCGAGTGCAAGCAAAGAAACTACAACACCATGAAAAACAAGAAGAATGACCCTGACCGTCTCGAAATGAAGAAGTATTGCAGATTCTGCAAGAAACACACCATTCACAACGAGACCAAGTAAGGAGGCCCCGAAATGGCAGAAGTCAAAAAGGAAAATTGGTTCAAAAAAACCTGGGGCGGTATTTGCAGATACTTCCGTGAACTGAAAAGCGAACTGAAGAAGGTCGTCTGGTCCACCCCGAAACAGGTATTAAAAAATGCGCTGATCGTTTTAGCTTGTGTCTTGGTTGTCGGTGCCTTTATTTGGGTATTTGACTTAGCCGCACAGACCGCTATCACTAAGTTGATCGACCTGTTCATGTCTTTCAAATAAGGTGAAGTGCCATGGCTGATAACGCAAGATGGTATGTTGTCCATACCTATTCCGGTTATGAAAATACCGTGAAGGCTACCATTGAGAAGACCGTCGAAAGTCGTCAACTCCAAAACGAGATTTTGGCCATTTCCATTCCCATGGAAACTGTGACCGAAATCACCGATTCCGGAGTCAGCAAGACTTATGACCGCAAGGTTTTCCCCGGGTATGTGCTGGTGAAGATGGTTTACAGCGATGATACCTGGCATGTGATTCGCAATGTCCGCGGTGTTACCGGCTTTGTCGGTACATCCAGCAACGACCCCACCCCCCTGACAGACGATGAAGTATACGCCATGGGCGTTGAGAAAAAGGAAATCATTGTCAACTATGCCGTTGGCGATACCGTCCGTATTCTCGACGGTCCCCTGAGTTCCTTCAATGGTACTGTAGAGAGCATTGCCTTGGACAACAACTCCGTCAGCGTCATCGTATCCATGTTCGGCCGCGAGACTCCCGTCGAGTTCGAGCTCGACCAGATCGAGGTCATTTCCCAGTAAACGCATCGGACCGTATTACGGTCGGAACGTGGGAGGGGCAAAAGCCCCGCAAGAAATGCGCAAAGCGCATATTACCACATTTTATTCAGGAGGTGCTTTATAATGGCACAGAAAGTCACTGGTATTATCAAGCTTCAGATCAACGCCGCTAAGGCA
>JAZKZB010000186.1:0-4021 GCA_045612425.1 Faecousia sp. | reverse complement strand
CCACCTGGATGTCCACAAGGATATGGCCGAATATGTGGATGCCAAGAAAAACATCTTCAAATTCCAGTCGTCGGAAGGGAAATTGGTCGTCAACGCCGACAATGCCCTCACGGATGCGCTTGTGGGCAACGGTGCTACCAGCAAATTCTCCCGCTTTCACCCAACCAATGGCATTTGGGAAGAAAAGGGAATGATTGTTCGCAATGGTCGGGACGTGTTAAATACGGAAGATATTCTTTTGCCCGGCACGCATAATATTGAAAATTATATGGCGGCTATTTTGGCGGTGGAAGGCATCGTGTCCGATGAAACCGTGCGTCAAGTGGCAAAAACCTTCGGTGGCGTGGAGCACCGGATTGAATTGGTACGTATCAAAAATGGCGTGCGGTATTATAATGATTCCATTGCGTCCAGTCCCACCAGAACCATTGCGGGATTGCGTAGTTTTTCCGAAAAAGTGATTCTCATTGCCGGCGGTTATGATAAGCAGATTCCTTATGATGTGCTGGGGCCGGAAATTTGCACTCATGTGAAAAAACTATTCCTGGGTGGCGCTACCGGACCGCTGATTCGGCAGGCGGTGGAGAATGCGGAGCAGTATGCCGTGGGAATGCCGGAAATTGTGGATTGCCCGGATTTTGATAGCGCTGTGCGTGGCGCTGTGGCAGCGGCCAAAGCGGGGGATGTGGTGCTTATGAGCCCTGCTTCCGCGGCCTTTGACCAGTTCAAGAATTTTATGGTGCGTGGTGACCATTTCAAAAAGATGATTATGGAGTTGTAATCATGAAAGAATCAAAAGTAACCCGGTGGATGCGGAAAATCATCCCTTGTAAATATTGTGGCGCAGTGATTGTGGCCGCAGGGAATGCCTCCCGTATGGGTGGGATTGATAAGGTGATGGCGCCTTTGTTGGGTCAGCCTATGATTTTTCATACCATTGAGACATTTCAAAACTGTGATATTATTCGGGAGATTGTGATTGTGACCCGGCAGGATTTGCAGGAACCGATTTTGGATCTTTGCCGTGGATTTGATAAAGTGAAGGCTGTGGTAGTCGGTGGCGCAAGCCGTCAGGAATCGGTGAGCATGGGATTGAACGCTTTGTCGAAAAAAGTGAAATTGGTAGCGATTCAAGATGGGGCAAGACCTCTTGTCACCCAGGAAGTCATTGACCGAACTGTGCGCGCGGCCAACACGTATGGCGCTGCAGCGCCGGCGGTGGCGGTAAAAGATACGGTGAAAATGGTGAATGGCGCATTGGTGACGGAAACCCCTGACAGAAGTGGGTTGCGCGCGGTGCAAACACCGCAGGTGTTTGATGTGGATTTGATTCAGGGGGCTTTGCAAAAAGCACTGCAGGACAATGCGGAAATTACCGATGACTGTTCCGCCGTGGAACGGTTGGGGATGACGGTGCGAATCGTAGCGGGCGATGAAAGAAATCTCAAGGTCACCACACCGATGGATTTGAAGATTGCCCAATTGCTCATGGAGGAAAGAAAATGAGAATCGGTCATGGTTATGATGTTCACCGTTTTGCTCCGGAACGGGCTTTGATTTTAGGCGGAGTGCGGATTCCTTTTGAATTGGGACTGCTGGGTCATAGTGATGCGGACGTGGTGTTGCACGCGGTGGCTGACGCTCTTTTGGGCGCGGCAAAATTAGGAGACATTGGCCGTCATTTTCCCGATAACGACCCCAAATATAAAAATGCAAATTCTATGAAATTGTTGGAAATTGTGGGAGATAAGGTGAAAAATGCCGGTTATTCTGTAGGAAATATTGACGTTACCATTTTAGCGCAAAGGCCAAAATTAAAAGATTATATTCCATCCATGGAGCGAAATATTGCTCTTGCTTTGCATATCGATGACGGCAAAGTCAATGTAAAAGCCACAACGGAAGAAGGGCTTGGGTTCACCGGAAATATGGAAGGAATGGCCTGCCATGCAGTTTGTATATTGGAGGAAAAACAGGGTGTTTGACACCCTGTTTTTTCGCACCTTCCTGACAAAATTTGCATAGATTGATGCGGGAGGGGAGGATATGAAACAGGTTTGGTTGATTACCATGCGCTCTGTTACCTTTGGGCAAAAAGGGGAGCGGGCGCTGAAGCGAAAGGGAATTTCTTGCTTGTTGCAACGTACACCAAAAGGGCTATCTGACAGAGGATGTAGTTATGGATTGCATGTTCCGATTTCTGATGGACCTATGGCGATGACGGTGCTGGAACAAGCGGGAATTCCCTACGAAAATGTTTTTATTTCTACGCCGGATGGGTTATGGAGGAATCGGGATCATGATGTATCTGGATAACGGCGCCACATCATTCCGGAAACCTCCGCAGGTATATCGCGCGGTAGAACGGGCGATGAAAACTTGCGCAAATCCGGGGCGAGGTGGGTATCCAAGCGCTATGGAAGCCTCTCGCACGGTTTATCAATGTCGGGAATCTGCGGGCGAATTGTTTGATTGTCAGCCGGAACAGGTGGTTTTCACTTCTAACTGCACCCATGGTCTGAATATTGCCATTCGTACTTTGGTAAAACCGGGAACAAAAGTGGTAATTTCCGGCTTTGAACACAATGCGGTAACCCGCCCCTTAAAACAAATAGGGGCGGATATTACCGTAGCGGGAAGGGAACTGTTTTGTTGGGAAAATACCATAGAATATTTTGAAAAAGCATTAAAAAATGGAGCAGAAGTTGCAATTTTTACCCATGTTTCCAACGTGTTCGGGTATATTTTACCCGTGGAGGAATTGGCAAAGTTGTGCAGGAAATATGATGTGCCGTTCCTAATAGATGCTGCGCAATCTGCAGGGAGTCTGCCAATTTCGTTGAGGAATTTGGGCGCGCGTTTTATTGCAATGCCCGGGCATAAAGGGTTGCTCGGCCCTCAGGGGACGGGGATTTTACTGTGCGCCGAAGCGGGAGAGGCTTTTATGGCTGGTGGGACGGGAAGTAACTCTGCCAGTTGGGAAATGCCGAATTTTTTGCCGGATCAATTGGAACCCGGGACTTTAAATGTGCCGGGAATTGCCGGTCTGGGCGCAGGAATCGGCCATATTTTGCGGGTAAGTACAGACGCCATATACACCCGGGAACGGGAGGCGGGAAAACGTTGCGTGCAGGATTTGCAGGAAATGGGGTACCGGGTTTTTGCAGGAGATCATCAGGGAGCAACGGTATCTTTTCTCCCTTCCGGGGATTGCGAAGTATTTGCCCAGCGTCTGGCGCAGAGGGGAATTGCAGTGCGTGCCGGTCTGCATTGCGCGCCTCTGGCTCATGAAAGCGCAGGAACTTTGGAAACGGGTACGGTTCGGGTTAGTTTTGGCATCGATGCAGGTCCATCGCAAAATGTAATTTTCCGGCAAGTTATTTCCCAAATTCGTGAATAATGCGTAAAATTTTTTCAGTTTTCTATTGCTATCGGTGCGTAAATCCGTTATAATGGAATGGATAATAGGATTGGTATGCAATCTGCGCAGTTTCTGCGTTTTACGGATAGAAAAAGGTTAGGTGAAGTATATGGACAGCATTCAGAATGTTTTACAACAATTAGCAAAAATGCAGTGGTCTGACTATCTGGACATTCTCATTGTGGCGTACTTGTTGTATCGGATTTTACCCTTGATTCGTACTACCGGTACGGCACGGGTGGCAAAGGCAATCGTGGCCATTTTGGTGATTGCCTGGATTACGGAGTTTCTGAATCTATATACCCTTAATTTTATCATCAACCAGTTCCTGCAAATTGGACTGGTGGCGCTGGTGGTGCTGTTCCAGCCGGAGTTGCGCAGAATGCTGGACCATATCGGCAATGTAAAGTTGGGCAAATTGTTGGGCAAAGAACGGCAGAATGCGGAAATGGCTGCGGTTATTTCCCAAACCGTTACGGCTTGCGAAGTGATGAGCCGGGAACGGGTGGGCGCTTTGATTGTCTTTGCCAGAGAAAATTCTATGGACGAATACTACAAGACCGGCACAAAAATTGACGGTCAGGTTTCTGCGCAACTGAT
>JAZKZB010000185.1:0-1657 GCA_045612425.1 Faecousia sp. | reverse complement strand
ATCTTCGCCCGTTTGGGGTGAAATTCATTGCACAGCAAAAACCCCTCTCCTGCCATCCGACCTGCAATCTGAGTGGCCTTTCCCCCAGGGGCAGAACACAAATCGCAAATGCGTTCCCCTTTTTGAGGATCCAGCAATGTCACCGGTGCCATAGCGCTGGCCTCTTGTAAATAATATACGCCGGCTTCGTGATAAGGGTGCAAACCGGGGCGCGATTGAACATCATAATAAAATCCCTGCGGTTCCCACGGAACCGGAGATTGTGCAAAAGGAAGCGCCGGCATTTCCCCTTTCAAGGGGTTTACACGAAGCGCCACTGCTCTGGGACGTTCCAAACTCTGCAGAAAATCAGCATACTCCGTCCCCAGTTGCTTTTTCATTCTCTCTAAAAATGCCTGTGGAAGCATTCAATTTCCTCTTTTCTTTACAACGGCTTGACCAGTTGGGTATACCCCAGTACCTCAAACCCTGCTTTTTGATAAACTTGCATGGCTTTCTGATTTTCCGGTTCTGCTTCCAAGCGAAGACGAACCGCCTTACCGTGATACTCCTGCGCAATCCATCTTAAAAAATCGCTGCCTATTCCCCGTCCCCGGTATTGTGGGCACAGATAAATATCTTCAACCCAAATACAAGGCCCTCCTGTTTCTGTGGAATAACTCTTCGCTACCATGGAATATCCCACAACATTTCCCGATTCTTCAAACACATATCCTTCCAGATACGGTCCGTTTTCCAGACAATCCTGCAACGTTTTTCGAAGCACTTCTTCCCCGGGATGAATCAGCAATGCATCTGAGGCATAAAACGTCTTCATCATTTCCAAAACCGCGTCAAAATCTCCATGTTCCATTTTTCGAACGGCCATGCAATCACATCCTTTTCTACCATTGAGTATAGCAAAACTATCCCGTAAATGCAACCGCCTTTCTAAAAGCAAAAGCCGGGGCGCTACAGCGCCCCGGGCTCTTTCCTTGCTTATTCTGCGTCTTCTTTCGCTTCCTGGATAATCTTATCCTGATTTGCCTTAGGTACTTCTTCGTAACGGGCAAATTCCAAAGTAAACGCGCCTCTTGCCTGGGTCATAGCCCGCAAGTCAATGGCATAACTGCTCATTTCGGCCATAGGCACTTCGGCTTCCACAACGGTATTGCCTTCATTATCCGGATTCATGCCCATCACACGACCACGCCGCTTATTCAGGTCGCCGATTACATCACCCATATAAGCATCGGGAACAGTAACTGCCAACGAGCCCACAGGTTCCAGCAAAGTGGGCATCGCATTGGGCATCGCCTCCTTATAAGCCAGGATAGCCGCCAACTTAAATGCCATTTCATTGGAGTCAACCGGGTGGTAAGAACCATCGTAAAGCGTTGCCTTCAGATTCACCATGGGGTAGCCTGCCAAAGGACCTCTCTGGACAGCCTCCTGGATGCCCTTTTCCACCGCAGGGTTAAAGTTCTTGGGAACTGCACCGCCGACCACAGCCACATCAAAAATCATCTCATCTTGTTCTTCCTGAGGCTCGAAACGAATCCACACATCACCAAACTGACCGCTACCACCGGTCTGCTTCTTATGACGGCCATGGGCCTCAACCTTTTTCTTGATCTTCTCACGGTAAGCAACCTTGGCAGGACTCAAAACGGCATCC
>JAZKZB010000184.1:0-3909 GCA_045612425.1 Faecousia sp. | reverse complement strand
TTCGTGACTTGTTTTTAGTGGGCGCGGCGACGGAACGGAAACTAAAGCAGATTGGGATTTATACCATTGGGGATTTGGCAAAAACCGACATGGGCATTTTGCGTAAGCGGTTTGGGAAGCAAGGGGAAACCATTTGGCACTTTGCCAACGGACATAACGCAGATTTGGTAACACCGGAGCCGGCGGAAAATAAAGGATATGGCAACTCCGTTACCACGGCCAGCGATGTGACGGATTATGACCATGCCCATCAGGTGCTGTTAAGTCTTTGCGAAACGGTGGCCAGCCGAATGCGAAAAGATGGAAAATGCGGAAGTTGCATCAGTGTGCATTTGCGTACCAATGAATTTTCTCATTGTTCCCACCAATCGAAACTACATGGCGCTACCAATATTACAGCAGAGATTTTTGAGCAGGCGTGCCGGGTATTTGATGAGGCTTGGGACGGCGTTACGCCTTTGCGACAGTTGGGGGTACAAATGACTCAACTGTGTGCGGAACCTTATCAACAGTTTGATTTCTTTTCCGGGGTAACGCCGGTGCAGTATGAACGGAAATTGCGTTTGGATGAAACCGTAGATGCACTGCGGGATAAGTTTGGAGAAGATATTATCCGACGGGCAAAATTTGCCCAAAATCCAGATGCGCACATGGCAGGCGGTTTGGATAAGGCCAGGCGTACCGGTGTTACCAAGCCCATTCCCAAAGAGTTTGAGGAAGATGTGAATGCTTAGGAGGAGAAAATGGCTATTGTAAAATTTTACAGAAACGACTCAAACGCACCGAAAACCACCATGCCGGCGCATTTGGGTGTTAATGCGATTATTATATGGGACGATAAACTGCTTTTAGAACGTCGTCGCGATAGCGGAACTTGGGGATTGGTAGGCGGTGGCGTTAAGCGAAAAGAAACGGAGATTCAGGCTATTTCCCGGGAAATCTACGAAGAATTGGGACTGCGGATTCCCAAGGAACGGTTTCGAAAACTGGCAGTCTATGGGGAGCCCGGGCGTATTGCGGCCTTTCGCGACGGTAGTGTTTGGCGGATGGTAATTGTGGTATATGCGCTACAACTGGAGAAAGAACCTGTTTTGAAAATCAGTGCAGAGTCTAAAGAGTTGCGTTTTTTTAGCAGGGAAGAATTAAAAAATTTGGAAATTGTAGTGACCCACAGTGATATTGTGGAAGAACAGTTTATAAGTAAAAAGTGAATAAGATGGGAAATATTCAATAAAAATATACAATATTTTTGAAAAACACTTGTATAACTATGAAAAGTATGCTATGATTCACAGTGACGGCGCAGTATCCTAGTCGGAGTGACCACTTTCCAGGAAGGGCCTAAAAATCCTTTGAAGGGCACATCGATGAAGTCCCTGGTGTCTGCTTTTTACGCCCAGTTTAGGGTGGATGCTGGGGGTTAAGGTTTTCGGGCGCGCTCCAATGGCATGGAGCATACGACCCGATTACCGTGGAGACCTGGTGTCGTGCGACGGTTGTTGAGAACTCCCTGGTTGGAAGCCGCAATCGCGTACGTGCCTGGTATGAACCTGCAGGGCGGTGCACAGAATCGTGTGCTGTGTGCAGTGTAGCCTGCCTTGAGTGAGTATGTGGGGAAAAAGGAACAGGCGACCGGAGGTTGTGGCCACAATCTTTGTCGTCATCGCCTTTGGAAACCATCCTTGCAAAAGAGGCTAAGACTGTGGACCATTCTGCCGTGGAAAACACCTAGGCTGTCGTAATTGGACAGACAGGGGATTACAGTACGGACTAAGTGGCAATCGGGTATTCAGGATTTGGCAACGCCTGAACGGATGGACTAAGCGGAAACGGCCTGCTCGGCAACGGCAGGTTCTGCCCGGGGAAAACCAACCCGACCTAAGCCGTAAGATTTATCCTGTTTGTCGCCGTCTTTTATTAAAACAAAAGGGGTATGCTCTCGTGTCAAAATCAGACCCATTATCAACAAAACAGAATCGTAACAGAACCATTGGCTGGGTGATAACCGTTTTTTTGGTTACCATTTTTGTTTCCGGTGCCATTTCGCTGCTTTCGGATATTTTAATGGAAAACAGTTCTATGCCCATTGCGTTCTTGGTTTTGTTTTTGATTATCTTGATTGGTATTGTGTTTGATATTATTGGTATGGCAGTTGCTTCTGCTGACGAGAAACCTTTTCATTCTATGGCGGCCAGGAAAGTGGCCGGCGCCCAAGAGGCAATTTCTTTACTGCGGAACGCAGAACGTGTCAGTTCTATTTGTAATGACGTAGTAGGGGATATTTGTGGCGTTGTGTCCGGTAGCGCTTCTGCTACCATTGCTGTTCAGATGATTTCTAATTTTTCATTTTCCTGGCCACAACTCATAACGTTATTGATGTCTGCCTTGGCT
This sequence comes from Faecousia sp., assembly GCA_045612425.1. Lineage (GTDB taxonomy): Bacteria > Bacillota > Clostridia > Oscillospirales > Oscillospiraceae > Faecousia. Next base: position 1,518 of record JAZKZB010000184.1, on the reverse strand, counting down.
GCCGGATTGACGGTGGGCGGGAAGGCAATTGGCAAATCGTTTGCGGTTAATTCCTGCACGAAAATTGTGCATACTGTGGGAAAGGTGATTCATCAAATGCACTGTTTCCCAAAACGATTCAAAAAAGAGAACGAAGGATAGGTTGTGTCCATTGTGGGTATTTTGAAACAGATTCGCGGTCATGCAGATTTAGTCGGCTTGAACCAGGAAGAGCAAACTCTGCTTTGCAAAGAGATTCGGGAGTTTTTGATTTCCCGTGTTGCAAAGACAGGGGGACATTTGGCGTCCAATCTTGGCGTGGTAGAGTTGACAGTTGCTATTGAGACCGTATTTGATACCAATCGGGACCGTCTGGTATTTGATGTTGGCCATCAGTCTTATGTGCATAAGCTGTTGACTAACCGCCAGGCGGATTTTGATTATTTACGTCAATTTGGCGGAATTGCAGGATTTCCGAAGCCCAGCGAAAGCGAAACGGACGCCTTTGTGGCGGGCCATGCGTCAAGCAGTGTGTCTATTGCGCTGGGTATGGCGCGGGCCAGAACGTTATTGGAACAGGATTACCATGTGGTCGCCCTTTTGGGAGACGGCGCTGCTACCGGCGGTATGGTATATGAAGGGTTAAACGATACTGCAGATAGCGCAGAACCCATGGTGATCATTCTGAACGACAATGAAATGTCCATTGATCGCAATGTGGGTGGCATGGCAAAGCATTTATCCAGAATGCGGACAAAACGTCGTTATTTGGATACAAAGGCTTCTTTCCAAGGTTTCGTGGGGAAACTGCCTTTCGGAAATGCGGTTAATCGTTTTGTGCGGAAAGGGAAGAATCGGGTGAAGCGGTTCCTTCTTGGGGAAACCATATTTGAAAATATGGGCTTGCATTATTTAGGGCCTATAGACGGACATGATTTGCCGGATTTAATTCGCGTTTTGCAGATAGCCAAAGATATGAAAGAGCCGGTATTGGTTCATGTTACCACGCAAAAAGGGCGTGGGTATCCCTATGCGGAACTTCATCCGTCCAAATTCCACGGAGTCGGTACGTTCAATCCGGATTCCGGAGAAGTGGGGAAAAGTGGGCGTTTGACATTCTCTGATTCTTTTGGCAGTGAGATGATTGCCTTGGCAAAGGAAGATGACCGGGTTTGTGCAATTACGGCGGCGATGCCCGGTGGCACCGGATTGCTGGAGTTCCGGAAACAGTTCCCCAATCGATTGTTTGATGTGGGGATTGCAGAAGAACACGCAGTATCCATGGCCGGGGGTCTGGCTAAGCAAGGGATGATTCCGGTCGTTGCGCTGTATTCTACTTTTCTGCAGCGTTCTTTTGACCAGATGATGCAAGATGTTGCATTGCTTCAAAATCACGTTGTTTTTGCCGTTGACCGTGCCGGTTTGGTAGGGGAAGACGGGGAAACGCACCACGGTGTTTTTGACGTGGGCTTTCTGCGACAAATTCCCGGTATGACTATATTGTGCCCGGGGAGTTGTGAAGAATTAAGAGAAATGCTT
>JAZKZB010000183.1:0-3409 GCA_045612425.1 Faecousia sp. | reverse complement strand
TGGCCGGCGAACTGGTGGAATTTCCCAACGGTTCTTTCGGCATGGCGCAAAATTTAGAAGAGGACACCGTTTCCGTGGTTATTTTGGGCACAGACAACGGCATCAAAGAAGGCGACACCGTCAAACGTACCGGTCGGGTGGTTTCTGCCCCCGTGGGCAAGGCCCTCATTGGCCGTGTCATCAATGCTTTAGGCGAACCCATTGACGGAAAAGGCCCTATCGATGCAGAAGCATACCGTCCCATTGAACTGCCCGCACCCGGTATCATTGAGCGTCAGCACGTCAGCCGTCCTTTGCAAACCGGTATTAAAGCCATCGACTCGATGATTCCCATTGGCCGCGGCCAGCGGGAACTGATTATCGGTGACCGTCAAACCGGCAAAACCACCATTGCCACCGATACCATCGTGAACCAAAAAGGCAAGGATGTCATTTGCATCTATGTGGCTATCGGTCAAAAACGCTCTACCGTGGCACAAGTAGTGGAAAGCCTAAAAGAAAACGGCGCTATGGACTATACGGTGGTGGTATCTGCTACCGCTTCCGAACTGGCGCCTATGCAATATATCGCGCCCTACACCGGTTGCACCATCGGCGAGCATTTTATGCATCAGGGCAAGGATGTCCTGGTCATTTACGACGACTTGAGCAAGCACGCGGTAGCCTATCGTGCCATTTCCCTTTTGATTCGCCGTCCCCCCGGACGGGAAGCCTACCCCGGTGATGTATTCTACCTACACTCCCGTTTGTTGGAACGCGCAGCGCAACTATCTGACGAATTAGGTGGCGGTAGTTTAACGGCTCTGCCGATTATCGAAACCCAGGCAGGCGACGTTTCCGCCTACATTCCCACCAACGTCATTTCCATTACCGACGGACAAATTTTCCTGGAGTCCGAACTGTTCAACGCCGGCATTATGCCTGCCGTAAACCCCGGTATCTCCGTGTCCCGTGTAGGTGGCGACGCCCAAATCAAGGCTATGAAAAAAGTGTCCGGTTCTTTAAAACTGCTATACTCCCAATACCGGGAACTGCAAAGTTTTGCCCAGTTCGGTTCGGATTTGGATGCCGACACCAAGGCAAGATTGGCTTTGGGTCAGCGGATTGTGGCCGTGCTGAAGCAAAACAACAACGCCCCCGTGGAAGTGGCCCATCAAGTATGCATCCTTTACGCCGTGGTCAACGGATACCTGAACGACATCGATGTTGACCGCATTGCAGAATTTGAAACCCGTCTGTACGCCCACATGGATAGCCGCTATTACGAAGCCTTGCAGTCCATCCGCAACACCGGAAAATTGGAGACCGAGGCAGAAGATGCCATTCGCTCCGCTTTAACAGAACTTTTGACGGAATTTGTCAGACCCCAATAAGAAAGGAGGGTTCCCATGGCCGGCGTTTCCACAAAGGAAATCAAAAACCGCATACGCAGTATGGAATCCACCAAACAAATCACCAAGGCCATGGAAATGGTCGCGGCTTCCAAACTGCGCCATGCCCAGGCACGGGTTCTCAATTCCCGCCCTTATTTTGAAATTTTATATGCCACCATTACCGATATTGTCAATTCCAACACAGATTTTTCTTCTCCCTATTTAACCCAGAGAGATGTCAAAAAATCTCTGTATGTGGTGATTGCCGGTGACCGCGGTCTTGCCGGCGGTTACAACAGTAACATCTTCAAGTTGATTGCTTCCCAAACGGAAGGCAAACATATTTCGGTATTGCCCATCGGGAAAAAGGCGGTGGATTTCTTCCGAGGTCGGGAAAAATCTATCTTCACAGAGCAATACAGCGAAGCGGAAGATGTTTCTATCGGGGATTGTTTTTCTATCGCAAAACAAATAAGCAAAGCCTACCTTGCAGGCGAATTTGACGAAGTTTTTGTAGGCTACACCAATTTTGTTTCCGTTCTTTCCCAAACACCTGCCACATTACGTTTGCTACCTCTGCTACAAGAACCGGGGCATCCCCAAACATCCGGTTCGGATATTTTGTACGAACCCAACGGCGAGGAAGTTTTTTCCACCATTGTGCCCGAATATTTAGGTGGCATTCTCTATGGCGCGCTGTGCGAAAGCCGGGCAGCCGAGCAGGCCGCCAGACGCACCGCCATGGATTCCGCAACGCAAAATGCCGAAGAAATGATTGGGGAATTAAGTCTGAAATTCAATCAGGCACGTCAGGCAGCCATCACCCAAGAAATTACGGAAATCATTGCAGGCTCTTAATTTACGATATAAGGAGTGAAATCCTATGAATAACACAAAAGGAACTGTGATTCAAATCATGGGTCCCGTTCTGGATATTCGGTTTGATGACGGTCAATTACCCGAACTGCTTTCCGCCATCGAAATTCCCCACAATGACCAAACAATTGTTGCGGAAGTAGCGCAACACATCGGTGATAATGTAGTACGGTGCATCGCTATGTCCTCTACCGACGGATTGCAACGAGGCACTCAGGCAACGAACACCGGCAATCCTATCTGTGTTCCTGTGGGAGAATCCTGTTTAGGCCGTGTATTCAATCTGTTAGGTCAACCCATTGACAACAAACCTGCCGTAGAAGGAGAAGAATCCTGGCCCATTCACCGCAGTGCCCCCAGTTACGATGAACAACAACCCGCTACCGAGATTCTGGAAACCGGCATTAAAGTAGTCGACTTAATCTGCCCCTATGCCAAGGGTGGCAAAATCGGTTTGTTCGGTGGCGCAGGCGTAGGCAAAACCGTTTTGATTCAAGAACTCATCTATAACATTGCCACCGCCCATAACGGCTATTCCGTGTTCACCGGCGTAGGCGAACGCACCCGGGAAGGCAACGACCTATACAACGAAATGACCGAGTCCGGCGTTATTTCCAAGACCGCCATGGTCTTCGGTCAGATGAACGAGCCCCCCGGAGCCCGTATGCGGGTAGGCCTGACCGGCCTGACCATGGCCGAATACTTCCGGGACGTGAAACATCAGGGCGTGTTGCTGTTTATCGACAACATTTTCCGCTTTACCCAGGCAGGCTCGGAAGTCTCCGCTTTGTTGGGCCGTATGCCCTCTGCAGTTGGTTATCAACCCACTCTGGCTACAGAAATGGGCGCACTTCAGGAGCGAATTACCTCTACCAAGAACGGCTCTATCACTTCCGTGCAAGCGGTTTATGTTCCGGCTGACGACTACACGGACCCCGCCCCCGCTACCACTTTCGCCCACTTGGATGCTACCACCCCCTTGGACCGTGGCATTGCTTCTCTGGGCATCTATCCCGCTGTGGATCCTCTGAACTCTTCCTCCCGGATTCTCTCCCCCGCCATCGTGGGTCAAGAGCATTACGAAGTGGCACGCGATGTCCAACGAATTTTACAACGATACAAAGAATTGCAGGATATTATTGCGATCATGGGCATGGATG
>JAZKZB010000182.1:0-23583 GCA_045612425.1 Faecousia sp. | reverse complement strand
GGGACTTCCGTGATAGAATGTCATTATACTCACTTCCTCATATTTATTATACTGTACCAATGCAGCGAAAGCAAGTTAAATCAACGGCTTGCCGTTGTATATCATCAATTCCGCAGGAATTGCATATCATCAAAACATTAGTTTTGTATATCATCAAGCCGACATAAATACACACTTAGTGTGATGATATACGCCTACGGCGATGATATACACGACTGCGTCGTGATGATATACCAAGCCTGTCGGCTTGGATAAAAAAATCCTCGTTCCGAAGAACGAGGATTTTTTGGTGCCGGTAACCGGACTCGGTTTGCATTTTCTTTTGCAAGAAAATTATGGTGTTGCCGTCCCTCTGTCGACGGGAAGCAACAGTCCACCGGACTGTTGCATTTAGATCGGTCCGAGTCCGTCCCTATTAAAAAATCAAAAGGAGAGGCATCGCCTCTCCTTTTGATTTTGGTGCCGGTAACCGGACTCGGACCGGTACGCTTTTTACGGCGAGGGATTTTAAGTCCCTTGTGTCTACCTATTCCACCATACCGGCATTGGTAACGATAGACATGGTATCATATTTTTTGCTTTCCGTCAAGCCTTATAATTGGTCTAAATTTAGAGAAAACGGCTCTAAACAGTTATCCAAAAACCACTCCAATTCCGGCATTTTCATTTCCCGCATAGCACACATGGTCTGCTTTGCGGCAGAATCAAATTCCGTATTGCCGGCTTTTTGTTCTTCCACACATTTGATGTAGGCAGACAACTTATCTGCCGCCTTAACCACCCGGGTAATTTCCTGATCTTCTTCCAATACCAACGGGGCATAACTATCCCGAAGGGCTTGGGGAAGCATGGAAAGCAATCGCTCCCCCGCTATCTGCTCCACCTGCTTATAGGCGCTTTTTATCTCCGGATTATAGTACTTAATCGGGGTCGGCAAATCACCGGTAAGAATTTCCGAAGCATCATGGTATAAAGCCGCCACCGCGCAACGGTCGGGGTCCGGCCCTTCCAAATGCAAAACATCCCTGCGAATCAGCGCAAGGGCGTGGGAGAGCACCGACACTTGATGGGAATGCTCCTGAATATTTTCAGAAAAAGTATTGCGCATCAGCCCCCAGCGGGTAATATAGCGCATCCGCCCCAGCAGAGCATAAAATTCATTGGCCATAAACTTCCTTTATAATCCTTTCTATCATTTCCGGAATCTCCTCCGGCTTTTGGCAGAAAAAAGTTCCTCCTGCCTGCGCCAAAACTTCTTGATCCCGAAAACCCCACAACACGCTCAGGCAAGGCACATTGGCATTACAGGCCGTTTGCACATCCACTTCACTATCGCCCACATAAACACAACCATCCACGTCCAAATCTTTCATAACCCGATGGACAATTTCCGGATTGGGCTTGCGAGGGCAATCCTTTGTCTCCCCCAATGCATAGATGCCCGGAAAGAACTGAGCGCACAGCGGTTTTACCGCTTCGTCATGCTTATTAGAGACGATTGCCACAGCATATTTCTTCTGCACTGCCTGCAACGCTTCTTCCACCCCTGCATAAGGTTTGGTTTTCACTTGGCTATGGGATTGATAATACGTCTTATATGCTTGCAACGCCTCTTCCACCGGTGGGTCCTGGGGCGTACCGGACAGGGAACGAATCATCAGATTCCTTACCCCATTGCCCACAAAAGCACGAATTTCTTCGACACTTCTTTCCGGCAAACCAAAGGAGCGTAACATATAATTCACGGCATCTTTCAAATCTTCCAAGGTATCCAGCAAAGTACCGTCCAAATCAAACAATACACCAATTTTCATTTACAGCCCCCGATTTTTCAATACGCGTATATCCTCTCCCACAAAGGTCAGACGGTTGAAATTCCCCTCTAACCGGGAGGCAATTTGAGGAGAATAACGCTTTTTAATTTCCTCAACGAGCAAATTGGTGGAGATAATCATGGGTTTTCCATTCAACAAGCGTTCATTCAGCAGTTGATACAAAGAAGCCGTAACAAACTGGCCGGGAAGTTCCGTACCCAAATCATCCAAGATCAACAGGTCACACTGATAGGCATTTTGCACCTGTTGGCGCATTTCCTCATCCGTGCCGAATTTAGCCTGCTCAAATTTTTGGAACAAATGGGTGGCGCTTTCATAAATCACCCAATAACCCTTTTCTGCCACCGCATCGGCAATGCAGGCGGATAAAAAAGTTTTCCCCAATCCGGTATCCCCGATAAACAGAAGATTCCCGGCGTCTTTTCCGAAATTCTGCGCATACTGCCGGCAGATTTTATAATTTTTCTGCATCAGCAGTCTGGGGCTGACACCGTAACGGGCATCGGTTTCATCCGGGTAATACTCCAGGCGGAATCTTCCGAAAGATTCTTCTCCACCAATCAGTATGGACAGTTCTTTCTTTTGTTCCTGCTTACAGAGTTCTTCCAGACAGTTGCACATCGTGCTACCCAAGTATCCGCTACCGCCACAACGGGCGCAAATGGGATTTTCATTTAAATAATCCTTGCCAAACCGGCTTTCAATCAACGCCTGGCGCTCTTTTTGCAAGGAAAGATTTTCCTGCTTTGCCTGCTCCATGGCAACACCGGCATCTGCCCCTTGGGCAAAGATACTTTGGGCAGCCAACGCCATCGTTAAGCGCAACTGATGGTCAATTTCCCGCAACCGGGGCAACTGCTCATAGGCATTTTGCAACCGTTGACGGGCTTCCGATTCCCGATCGGCACGCATATTCGCCAAACGGATTCTGGCGCGATTCAACACTTCTGCACTGTATGCCATTTCTTATCCCTCCTGAAGCACTTTCTGTATGGCTTCCAATTCCGCCTGCCCCAACTGACCGCTTGCCCCCTTGGGCACCGCTTTTTTATCTTTTTCCTTTACTTGTTGCGCAGTCAAAAGGCCGGCCTCTTTCCATCGGCACAAAATCTTATTCATATAGGGCCAGTTCATGCCCCCGGTATTCAGGCAAGTCCGTTCATAGGCCAATGCGATGGCATCCTCGTCAAAACCTGCCTCAAGCCAAGCATTGGCATAGCGTTCTTCCGGTGCCGTTAAACTACGCCCGTGAATTTGCAAAAGGCGCATCAACCCCGCCATCCGACTGTTTTTCAGATTTTGATTTTGAATATATGCGGCAGCCGTTTCTAAAGTATCAATCCCATGCTCCGCCCAAAAATAAGCCTCTTTCTCAATGGCTCGCAAACTGGGATTGCGAAAATTCCCCCTGCGATGGGATCGCTCCTTGCAATAAGATACCATCAGAGAGATCACTTCCGTAGGAAGTCCCAGATACCGTTCAAAAGAAAGCAGAATCTTTAACTCTTCCGTATTTAGGTTTCTGCCCAGCAGTCGCTGCACTTCTCCATAGAGCATTCGGAATTCACCGTTACTATCCATGGCCTCCAGCACATCCCGTTCCGTATAAACCGGGCACTCTGCCTGCACGGGAACCGCTTTTTTCTCCTCAGGAAGTAGCCCCAGTTGACGCAAAGTTGCCGTGGCGCATTGGATGCGATTTTCCGGCATACTCAGTGTTTTCCCCGCATCTTCCAAAGCATTTCCGCAACGCAGGTATAGATAAAGCAACGTTGCATCCCCACTGGCAGCGCCCAAAAGTTTCCGGGCATCCAAATATTCAATTTGAATCTTTTCCTCTATGTTCATGGCGCTTCCTCGCGTTTTTTCGTCAGTTATAGCAATTATACCATAAGATTCTTCTGCATACAATCTTTTTTGCAAAGAAATATTTTGATAAATGAGAAAATTCCTCCGGCAATGTTTGCCGGAGGAATCATCACAAACTATCATTCCTGTTCCCAGTTATGCCAGACGTTCTGGACATCGTCGTCATCTTCCATGACATCAATCAGTTTTTCCATGAGTTTAATTTGCTCTTCGTCTTCCAACTTCTGGTAATTTTGGGGTACCATTTCAATTTGCGCAGATGCAAAGGTGTATTTCTTACCCAGAGCCTCTGCCACGGCATTAAAATCGTCGGGAGTAGTGTAGACGGTATAGCAATCTTCTTCTGCCTCAAAATCATCCGCGCCACAGTCCATGGCGTCCATCATAGCCACATCTTCTTCAATGTCGCCATCTTCATTATCAATTACCAGCACGCCCTTTTTATCAAAAGACCAGGAAACGCAACCGGAAGCACCCAAGTTTCCGCCATACTTATCAAAATGATGACGCATAGAACCGGCAGTACGGTTGCGGTTATCCGTCATGGTCTCCACAATTACGGCGACACCGCCGGGTCCGTAGCCTTCGTAGGTAATGGTTTCATAGTTATCACCCCCGCCGGCACCGGCAGCCTTTTCCAGACAACGTTTGATGTTGTCATTAGGCATATTGGCAGCCTTGGCTTTGGTAATCACCGTGGCCAGCCGAGAATTGTTAGCAGGATCTGTAATCCCACCGCCTTCTTTGACCGCCACAATCAGTTCTTTTGCAATTTTCGTAAACGCAGCAGCGCGTTTTGCATCCTGCGCGCCTTTTGTTTTTTGAATGTTATGCCATTTGGAATGTCCGGACATAAATATCTTCCTTCCTATTTCTTACAAAAAATATCGCATATAGTTTAGCAGATTTCAGCAAGAAAATCAATAGAATTTCATGTGGTCACACAGGTTTTCCGAAATTTTTACTGTAATTTCCGGAAATTGCGTGGAAATTTTTTGCGCCAAAACCCTTATGACGGGATTTTCCGTGTGAAAATGTCCGGCATCAATCAAATTCATCCCCAAATCATAGGCGGTGCGGAACTGGTTATACTTCACATCCGCGGTGACAAAAGTATCACAGCCGGCCCGGTAAGCATCCATCAAGTCGCCCCCGCAGGAGCCGCCGCCCACTGCCACTCGACAAACGGTTTTCCTTGGGTTTACATAACGCAGGCATTTTTGTCCCAAAGCACTTTTTACAGTATCTAAAAATGTTTCCACAGGTTGCAGGGAAACCGTTCCCGCCCGAAGCAGACCGTAAGGGCGATTCTCCCCATCCGTCCCCATGGGATTCACAACAGAAATATCCGTCAGTCCCAGCACTTCCGCCAGCACGTCATTGACCCCGCCGGGCGCGCAATCCAAGTTGGTATGGGCATTGATATGGGCAATGCCGTTTTCTATGAGAGCAAGGGCATTTTTACCCCAAATGCTCTGGTCATTTACAAAACCACCGTCCCAGATAAGAGCGTGGTGGGTCACAAGAAGTTCTGCCCCCATTTCTTTGGCCTCAGCAATCGCCTCGGCAAACGGATCAAGCGCCACAAGAATCTTTGTAACCGGCGCATTGCAATGACCGCAATTCAACCCCACACGGTCCCAATCATATTTCATGGATTCCGGAGCGATAGTTTGCAGATAATTTAAAATATCTCCAACGGTTATCATCGGATTTCCTCCTTTAAATAACTGAATTCCGGTTGTTGCGCAAGGGTCTCCAAATCCGCCAAAGCCTGAACCTCCCAAGGATCGGCATTCGCTGCGTGACCGGCGACGCGGACTCGGAGTTTTTTCAAAACCTGCCGGTAATATCCCGACGTTTCCTCCCGGGAATTTTCCAGCAAAACGCTGGGAAAATAGGCATCCCCTGCTCTAAATTCCCTCTCACCGGGTTGCCATGTTACTTCCATAACGGTATAAAGAAACCGGCCGTCCCGTATCACCGTCTCTTTGGAAATCATCCATCCATTTTCCAATAAGTAACGACGCAATAAGTGGGTTTTGCTCTGACATTGCAAAATCAGAGTATACGCCCCGTTTTTCAGCCATGGCGCATTTTCTAAAATAGAAATCATGGTAATGCCACCCATACCGGCGCAGACCAGTGTGTCAAAATCCCGGTTCAGGCGCTCCACACCTGCGGACAGACAAAAGGTGATATCCTCCGTCACGCCATATTTATTTGCATTTTTCCGGGCGCTTTCTAACGGGCCGGAGCGAATATCGGAAGCAATCACAGATGTTGCAATTTTCTGCTTTAGTAAATAAATCGACAAATAGCCGTGGTCGCAACCCACATCCGCTACTCGCGCCCCCTGCCGAACCATCTTGGCGCAGGCCAAAAGCCGGGTAGAAATGGGAAGGTTCATGGAATACCTCCAAAAGAAATGCCATCCCGGCAAATCGGGATGGCATAGCCGGTTTTTAAGAATTTTTTTCTGCCTGGTCGGCTTCGTATGCCTCCAGGAAATGGTTCAACTGAGCCAAGAATGCGTCACAATCAATGCCATGAACCATACAGGCTTCTTCCACAGTTTCTCCACGGGAAGAAGGGCACCCCAAACAGTGCATTCCAATCGCAAAGAACAAAGGCGCAGCATGGGGCGCAATGTCCAAAACATCTCCAATAATCGTTTCTTTTTCAATTCTTACAGCCATAATTTGACCTCCTATTGCATTTCTTGCCCTATTATAACCGCTCTTGACGAAAAAAACAAGAGGGCAGAAAGATTTTTCAAAAGTTGCACAATTCAGGGCAACCAACCCGCCCTTTTTTAGCAAGGTTGAGTGCACTTACTATTTTTAGGAGGGATTTTATGATCATTACTCACAAGATTCGCACAGATTTGGTGCGCAAACAATCTCCCACAATTGTGGATGTGGTGCAGGGAGATAACAGTCGAATTTTGAATATAGAAATTCTGTCCGACGGGATGCCCTGGATGATTCCGCAAGATGTAAATCTAATCATCCGTTATGTAAAACCCGACGGCACCGGCGGTACCTACGACACCTTAGACGACGGGAACTGCGCCTGGTCAGTAGAGGAAAATTGCGTGTCCATCGGACTTCCCACTGCCATTAATGCAGTCAGTGGCGCAGTTACCATGCAAATCACCTTCCTGCAAGCAGGAAAACAACTTTCCACCTTTACCTTTATTTTAAGAGTCGTCGGGGAAATCACGGCGGAGGAACAATCCGGCGATTATACCAACCTTGCTCAATGGATGGAACATTATAGCAACTCCGGCGGTTATGCCCATACCAAGAATTTCTCCAACCCCCATCAGGTAACAAAAGAACAGTTGGGCTTAGGTTGTGTGGACAACACTGCAGACTTAAATAAGCCTGTCAGCGCTCCCGCCAAGGAATATGTGGATGTACGCACCGCCGATTACATTGTAGAACAGGGCGTGCAAGGAAATACCATCTATCGGAAATGGGCCAGCGGTATCGCAGAATGCTGGGGAAAATTTACCATCAATACCGCCAATGGAGAAGGACAAGGCGCAGGCGGATCCACCTATGTGGGTGGCATTTCCTATCCATTTCCTTTTGCAAATATAATAAATATCTCCTACCTATTGTCTCTTTCTGACCCGGAAGCAGAGATCTATGCCGGGGAAGGAAACGGTTTCAAACAAGTAGAGCCCGAGTATTACGGGAGTTCTTTAACCGCCTTCCATTTGGTAATTATGCCACCTCATAGTGGCGATGACACAAATATCCCCTATTACGGCACTGCCCACATTCTCGGCACGTGGAAAGATTTGGATTTTACAGGCGTTAGTGTGGCGGATTTAATTGAAGATCGGTTAGAGGAGGTTGAAAATGGCTCTTACTGATAAATTAACCGCCATTGCGGATGCCCTGCGCGCCAAAACCGGCGAAACCGATTTCATGACTCTTGCCCAAATCCCCGACAAGATTTCCGGCATCACCTTTTCCGCTCAAGAAAAAACTGCCACAAAAAATGGAACCATTACACCGGATCATGAATTTGATGGACTATCTGCTGTACATGTGGATGTGTGCCCCGAAGCAAACGACGTAACGGTCACAATGACAGACGGCACAACGACTGACTTCTCCGCAATCATGCAACTAATTTCTGATACCAAATTGGTGCGCACCATCACCATATTCGGCAAACCGTTTTGGAACTGCACAAATTTCCTTCCCCATGACTATATTCGGCTTTCCCATATCATAGCCAACGGCTCTCAAGCGATTGATACGGGTTACACGTTAACACCGAATACCAATCTGGAAGTAGATTGTTGCGTAACAGCCGACGGTGTCATCATGGGAATGAGGCATAATTTCCCCGTCTCCAGTGATGACAGAACCTTTGTGGTTACATTGACGCCAAGCGGAAACAAACTTGAAGAATGGTTCCGCAGACCGGGTTATGTGTCTGCAGGTTCTTTAGACAATATGGAACCTATACGGGCAATTCGAAAATGGCAAGGTTCCAAGTATTCCATTGATTATATGGATGATACTTATCCGGACAAATCATATGAAAAAGCGTTAAGTGGCGAATACATGGATTGGACTTGTCCCAAAGAGCACACCATTCATCTCTGTGGTAACATTGAGTATAACGACGCAAACGGCAATTTCCGTTATCAATTTTCAAAAGGCATGCTTCTGTACGGATGCAAAATCTTCGAAGGAGATACGATTGTTCGGGATTTTATTCCTTGTCTCAATCCTGATGGCGTTGCCGGCGTTTACGACTGTGTGACACAAGCATTCTTCGGAAGTGTGGGGACCGGCCAGTTCCTTGCCGGCGATCCTCTCTCAACGGAATTAAATAACCCGTAAAAGAAAGGAGCATTTCATGGGATTAAAAATTTGTTTGGACGCCGGTCATTACGGCAAATATAATCAAAGCCCGGTGGTACCCGAATACTACGAATCGGACATGACATGGAAACTGCATCTGCTTTTAAAAGAAGCCTTGGAGGAATACGAAGGCGTGGAAGTCATTACCACCCGGTTTTTGCAAGATGTGGATTTGGATTTGGTGTCCCGGGGGCGAAAATCTGCAGGATGCGACTTGTTCCTTTCCCTGCACAGTAACGGGGTAACCGGAAAAGAATGGGTGGACTATCCCGTGGTGTACTATCCCATCAATAAAAGTTGCGCAGATTTGGCGGCAAGTTTAGCCACTTTTGTAGAAGTAACCATGGATACCGTGCAAAATGGCAGAGCCGCCAGCAGAAAAAGCGACAATGGAAATTGGGATTACTATAGCGTTATCTATGGCGCTACTTCCGTAGGTACTCCCGGTTTGATTATCGAACATTCCTTTCATACCAACACAAAAGCAACCAACTGGCTTCTTCAAGATGATAATTTAAAAATTTTAGCCGAAGGAGAAGCAAAATGCATTGCCCAATATTATCATCTGCAAAAGAAGAAAAATGAATCTCTGATTTACCGGGTACAAACAGGCGCTTTTTATGTAAAAGCCTATGCCCAGGGCTATCTGCAAAGTGTCCGTGACGGTGGCTTCCCCGATGCCTACATGGTAAAAGCCGGTGGCATGTATAAAATTCAAGTAGGTGCTTTTGAAGTCATTGAAAACGCAAAACGATACTTGCAGACCGTAACGCAAGCAGGTTTCCCCGGTTTTATCACCACAGAATCCGGCGTTGCCGTAGAGTAAAAGAGGGAGAATTTTGGAACTTTTACAAGGGATTGTGGGCGGCACCTGTGGCGCCGCCATTATTTCCGGCGGTTTGGGACTGTTGCAGTTTTTACTCAACCGCAAGGATAAAAAAACCGGAAAAGCCAATGACCACGAAAAGGCTTTGCGTTATTTAATGCTCTACATCATTCAAGAACGGGCAAAACAACATATTCGAGAGCAAACCATCACATTGGAGGAACGACGTTCGTTACACCATTGGCATGAATTATATCACAATGCGTTAGGTGGAAACGGAGATGCCGACGCCCTAATGCGACAAGTAGACGCCTTAACCGTGGTGGTAGATAATTAAGGAGGATTTTCATGAAAGAACGCATTCTAAAACTACTTTCCATTAAAAGCATTGTTACCTTGCTTTTAACCGCAGTAGTGGCCGTGTTGGCAATCAAGCAAGTGATCTCCAGCCAAGAAGTCATGACCATATATACCATGATTATCGGTTTCTATTTCGGCACCCAACACGAAAGAAACGCACAATAGGAAAAGCAGGCCCTTGGGCCTGCTTTTTTATGTATTGGCGGATTTGTTCCCTATCCGCCTTTTTTCGCATCATGCCGTTGCGCCTTCGGTGACACACTTGACAAAAATATGGAAAGATAACTTGCCGTCGCAGTTCCCTTTTCCTTTCTTGTCCAAAGTCAGTATGCCCCGCAAAAAGAAGAATATCCTTCCCATTTTTAGAAAATTTTTGAAAAAAGAAAACTTCCTCTTTCATCTTTGTCCAACTACTGCTATAATAGAAATATCGATTCAGGAGGATGTTGCTATGTATCATATTCTCGTTTGCGATGACCAGGAAGACATTGTCAGTGCCTTGAAAATATATTTGTCCTCGGAAGGTTATGAGGTTCATCCAGCATACAACGCTTTTGACGTTCTGCAAATTTTACAAAATCACGATATTCATCTGATTTTACTGGACGTGATGATGCCACAAATGGACGGCATTGCCCTAACCTCCAAAATTCGGAGTTTTTCTAATGTGCCCATTATTTTGCTCACTGCCAAATCCGAAACGGAAGATATGGTGTTGGGATTAAATGTTGGCGCGGATGACTATATTACCAAACCCTTTGTACCTCTGGAAGTGTTAGCCCGGGTACGTTCTCAACTGCGCAGATACGCAAAATTAGGCAGCCGCGCAGAGGATACGGAAGAACTTCTGACCATCGGAGGCATTTGCCTGAACCACAGAACCAAAACCGTCACTGTGGAAGAAGAGCCGGTAAGCCTAACCCCCACAGAATACAGCATTTTGCGCCTTCTGATGATGAACCCGGGAAAGGTTTACTCCACCAAGGAACTTTATGAGGCCGTTTGGCAAGAAGTTGCCTTGGGAAGCGAAGGCGCCGTTGCGGTACACATCCGCCACCTGCGGGAAAAAATCGAAATCAATCCCTCCGAACCCCGATATTTAACTGTAGTTTGGGGTCAGGGATATAAAATGGAGGGTGGGAAATGAAATCCTTCAAATATTCCCCCATTGCGAAATTTCTTCTGTTTTTATTGGCATCCCTTGCTTTTGTTACGGCTGTCACCGGGGCGGCCGGTATGGCCTTGCTGGAAAAAAACGGCCTATATGTGGATTCTCTGAACGAACATTTAAACCAGCAATATGACAGTATCAGCCGATATATCGCAGAGGAGTACGCCACTCGCTACGCTGCCAAATGGTTAGGGCAATGCAGTGACAATTTGATTGAACGGCTTTACGGCAACGATATGTATTTTTCCGAGGGCGCGTATCACTGGCAAGTGGAATTATGGCAAGACAACATGCGGATTGACCAAACTCTGACTACCATTGAAGACCCCATCTACCGGGAGTACACTTTCCATACGGAATATCCCATTGCTACAAAAAAGAACCCCATTTCCGATGACGTTACGGAAGAAGAGGACACCGAGGACAAAGAAGACGGTGAACTCACTCCCCCTTTATATGTGTACGACCGTACCGTCTGGGAAGGGGGAGAATTGATAACTTATCGGCTTCATTACTATGAGAGCCCTGTTTATACTGTTAAAATCAGCATCAGCCCCGATATTATCCGGGAAAGCCCAGGCGCCGTTTTGGTCGGCATGTACCAATACCGTTTCGCCTTTATCGGCATTTTAATTCTGGGAATTTTAATCTATGCGGCTTGCCTGGTTGCTTTAATCTGGTTCTCGGGCATTGATCCGGAAGGAAAACTACGCCCCTGTGGATTAAACCTGCTTCCCGTAGATATTTACGCCGCCATTGTTGCAGGCGCAGCAATCTTATACACATGGATCATTTCCATCCTATCCAACTGGTCCGGTCAAGATGGTTTTACACCCGCCATTTTAACCATTATGGCCCTTTCCACCCTCGTCGTTTCTCTGCTGATTACCGGCTTTTTCTGCGCCATAGCCGCTCAGGTACGGGGAAAAGACGGCTACTGGTGGAAACATAGTTTCTTATACTTTATTATCAAACACCTATGGCAAATCTCCCGTTTTTGTTTCCGTGGTCTGCAAAGTCTGTACGCCATGATGTCCGTCCTTTGGCAATGGCTGTTGACAGCAGGATTATTGCTCTTTTCTGTTATTGGGTTTTCCGTCGCCACGCAATTATTAACCGGTTTTTGGCTTAAGGTCGCGCAACTGCTCCTATTCCTTTCTCTGGCAGGATGCATGACAATCGTTATCTATGGCGGTTACGCCTTAGGCAAACTGCTTTCCGGAGCCAAAAAAATCGTATCCGGAGATTTTAACCATAAAATCTCCACCCGTTATCTTTCCGGTTGTTTTTTGGATTTTGCCAAAGATTTAAACTCTCTTTCCGAAATATCCATGAACGCCGCCAAGCAACAACTGAAATCCGAACGGATGAAAACTGAGTTGATCACCAACGTTTCCCACGATATTAAAACTCCTCTGACCTCCATTATCAACTTTGTTGATTTACTGCAAAAACCCCATACGCAAGAGGAAGAAACCCAATATCTGGAGATTTTAGCCCGTCAGTCCGGTCGGATGAAAAAACTAATTGAGGACTTAATTGATTTAAGCAAGGCAAGTACCGGCAACCTGCCGGTTCATCTGAAAACCATCAACGCCTCTGAGGCCGTTACGCAAGCCTTAGGCGAATTTACCGACCGCTTAAAGGCTGTACCCCTGGAGCCGGTCTTCACCCCGCCGAAAGGCGCTGTGATGATGCAGGCCGATGGAAAACTGTGTTGGCGAGTATTGAGCAATCTTCTCTCAAACGCCGTAAAATACGCCATGCCCGGCACCCGGCTCTTTATTGATTTACACCAAACAGAGACCTCTGCAGTCATATCCCTGAAAAATGTTTCCCGGGCGCCTTTAACGATGGCGGCAGAAGAACTTATGGAGCGGTTCGTGCAAGGAGATGTTTCCAGAAACACGGAAGGCAGCGGACTGGGACTGAACATCGCCAAAAGTCTGATGGAAATACAGCACGGCAATCTGGATTTAATTGTAGAGGCGGATTTGTTTAAGGTCACTTTGACTTTCCCGCTGACGGAACATTCATAAAAATGTCGCATTTTGTTTTCACTTTGGTTACGCTTTTGTAAAAACCTCTTGCTAAAATATCTTCAGGAAGGATAACTTCCCAACTATTTTCTCTTTTCTACCTCTCTTCTTTCCACTTTTAAGGAAACCCCCACCGCTTATATACGGTGGGGGTTTTCATTTCTTGGATTTTCTTGACATTTTCCGAAGAGGAATCTATAATAAAATAAGATAACATAAATAAAGGAGCGATTGCTATGTATCATCGCATGACCATTGCCGGATTGGAACGGGATTTGCCTATTTGCCCCGTAAATGAGCATTTAAGTATTGCAGGATTTGTCATCTTCGGTGACCCGGAACTCACCGTTGCCTGCGCCAAGGAATTGCTTGCCAAAGCCCCGGAATATGACTATATCATCACCGCTGAGGCCAAGGGAATCCCCCTTGCCCACGAAATGGCCCGTCAAGCCGGAAATGCGAAATATATTCTGGCCCGTAAAGGTCCGAAACTATATATGCGCGATCTGTTTGAAGTTACGGTGCATTCCATTACCACCGCCAAAGAACAACATCTGTATTTGGACGGTAACGATGCCAAACTGATGAAAGGCAAGCGGATTTTAGTTGTAGATGATGTCATTTCTACCGGTGAAAGCCTAACTGCCCTGGAAGCCCTGATTGAAAAAGCCGGTGGTATTATTTGCGGACGCATGGCTATTTTGGCGGAGGGCGATGCCCAAGACCGGGAAGATTTGATCTATTTAGAAAAATTGCCTTTATTCCACCCCGACGGAACGATTATGGCCTAATCAAACAAAAAAGCGTGTCACTTGGTGACACGCTTTTATTTTATCCAATTTGTACCTTGCCAATAATCTTCTTCACATTGCAAGGGCCATCGGCATAACAACCGGGCGTGTGCGCATCCTGCGGAAACAGCACCACAAAACTTCCGGCGCAAAGACGTACCGGTGTAACATCGCAGTCGGTATCTGCCAACAGGCAATCCTTATCCCCGTCATATTGCGCTGTGATATTTCGAAGTCCGGAGGTTGCCTTCACATAGATCGTTTCCTCCCCTTCCACCATATACATCACATCGATGTACTTTCTGTGGGCTTCACTGGAAGCGCCCTCGGGGCTATGAGTTTCATAAGCGCAGATATTCATAAACAATTTACTACCTTCCAACTCCACCCGTCCAACGGGGTAATTCTCCGGCGTATAGGCCCGCATTGCCTGCAGAACCCGATTGATATTTTCATTTAAGCAGGCATACTGTCCTGCATTTTCCATAGTATCCAGAATCATAAGCGCACTCCTTTTAGGCAGGAATTGTTTCCAATGCCAGAATATATTCTAAAAAGTCGAGGGTCACCTGCTTTACCTCGGACTGCATGGGTACGGCAATAAAGCACCCGGTCGTATAACAACCGTTTTCTTTTATCCACCCATTGTCCTTAAGCATAATGGCGCATGGGTAGGGTTCAAACGTTTCTTCGCCTTCTTCCGGTTCATAGCCCTCAGGAGGCTCAGGGTCGCAGTAGACCAGCAAATCCGAAAACTTTTCCAGTGTTTCGGCAGGAAGCAAAGTTCGCAAATCCATGAAAGCCTTTCCATCTGCCAAACCTTCAAAATACAGCCCTCTGCCAAAAACCACATCGATCGCCTGGGCATAGAGCATACCGATCAAATTCTCACTGTGGGTATAATAGTACTCACTGTAAAGTTCCAGATTTTCTGATTTTTCATAAACATAAAAAGAATTATAGTTAGAAACGGCACCATCAAAATTCTCATAACCATAGGTCGCCAAAAAATCTCCAAAATCAGAACTGATGGAATTGGAATTTTCCGGAACCATATTAAACATTGCCACGGTCATGATCGGATCTTTTCTTGTAACAGAAATATAAATCATATCCGCCGCCACAACAAGAATGACAATGGCAATCAGAATGGGCCACTTATAGTAATCCCACACAAACTGCGCCTTTTTCTTTTTGTCCATGGCTTGCCATTTTTCCTTGTTCATTCCGTCCATTTTTTCACCTACTTAGTTTCCTGAATTTCCTGCGTCTGAGGGATATACTTTACAAACATCGTTTCCATGGGGCGAATCAGCATAGCGCAATAGCCACAAGGAAGCAGCGTCATCACTAACGGAAAATACGGGAGCAGGGGCAATGTAATCAGCGCATACCCAGCCACAACCGCCTGCACCGCCACCCACAGAAGCAATCCCGGATTCATCAGCATCATTAACAAAGCATTTCGCATGCACGTACCCAATTTATCCTGAAAACGGGATATGTACGCCAATACCACATGCAACCAAACAAGAAATACCCCGGCTATAACAACGGTAAAATAAAAAATAATCTTTTCAGAAGTTGTTTCATTGGGAATATATTGATACAAACCAAACGTGTAGGCAAAAATCACACCCACAATCAAACTCACCAGCCAAATTGCGGTTGACTGCTTAAAATTAGAACGAAATGCCTGCCACCATTCTTGAAATAATGCGCCTTCTTCTCCCCTGAGCACTTTGCGAATTACGGCATATAGCGCGGAACTGGCGGCGCCAATGGTAAAAATAGGCAGGCTAAACAATAGCCAAAGCCAACTAAGCATCAGTAAATAACCGATTTTAATTAAAAACAGATTAAATTTACTATCCGGACTAAATAAACCTTTCATACTACGGTATCCTCATATCTTGCGGAAAAATAGAGTTCCCCGGAATACCCCCGTTTCCGGGTGGTTATTCCGGGGAAACCCCTTAATTATCTATTGTTTTGGAATGAATTAGCCTTCTGCTCTTGCCAGAATCTTATCAAGGTTGGCTTTCCATGCATCATAGGCTTCCTGCATGACATCTACGAAGTCATCCACAACATCGCCTGCATTCAAGTCAAGCAGATATTCTTCCCAGTCAGCCTCGACATCTTCCTTGCCGGTAATCCATGCCGCACGCTTCATATTGACAAGGCTAAACAAGTCGGCACGGATTTCCAGAATCGTTTCGCTGCCTTTCAAGGTAAAGAAGGGACGGGGCCATACTTCATCGTTAATTACACCCGCATCTTCGTAAACCTTGAACTGATCTGCTTCCGTCTGCTGAGCATCAGAAAGATGAACTTTTTCATAGAAGGCTTCGGTCTTTGCGAAGGGGAAGGTCATATCACCCCAAGTGATCAGTTGGAAGCAGTTATTTTCCGTATACTTCACATCGGTAGCGAGAGAGGGATCCGGCACGATAGGAGTTACCGTACCATCTGCATTTTCCTGACGCCAGATAGAGTTTTCTTCACCGTAAAGATAACGCAGGCCATTATCAGGATTGTAGAACAAGTCCATGAAGGCACAAGCCAACTTTGTCTTTTCAGAACCTCTGGTAACACAGAAAATGTTTTGGTCACCCATGTAACTGGGGTGAATGTACCAACGAACATCATCCACCGCTTCCGGTGCCTGCACAGGGGTCATCAGCACGTACTGATCGGCGCCACGAACCAGGGCCAAATCGTCAATAGCAATCACACCTACACGTACATCACCGCTGGCAGTAGAAGAGTAAACACCGGCACCGGCATCCGTGAACAGATACTGATACAGAATACCGTCTTCGTACCATCTGTTCATGGTCTTAATATAGTCCTTGTAAACTTCCATCTGAGGCGCAAAATACACCTGGCCATCCTTCAGATAGGTATAGTTCTCGTACTGACCGTCCTTTGTAGGAACGCCCCACAGACCCAGCAACCAGTCGATACCGATATGGTGACCGGTGGTAGCGAACAAGGGAACTTCATCATCCTTGCCGTTGCCGTTCATATCGTGAGAACCAAAGTAGTACAGAGCATCTTCAAATTCTTCCCAAGTTTCAGGAACGCCCATGCCAGCCTTATCCAGCCAGGTCTTGTTAATCCACATGTAGGATTCCATAGAAGCAGATTTGTTGGTATTATGACGGCCGGGAATGTAAATATGACCGTCAGGAGCAGTCCAAGCGGCTTCTACTTCGGGGTGATCTGCAAAAATGTACTTGTGCAGGTTGGGCATAACGGCTTCACTGCGGATATAAGCATCCAGAGGTTCCAACTGGTCCTGAGAAATAAAGCCCTGGAACAAAGTATCGTTACCGGAACCGCCGCACATAACCACATCGCCCATCTTACCGGTCTGGAACATAGCAGCAACGTTATCCAAGGTATAAGTCTGGATGACAATCTCAAGATTGGTTAATTCCAAAATATCCTGCCAGAACTGGTTGGTATCCAATTGTCTCTGGATATCTGACGCGCTATTGGCATTCATGGAAATCGTTAACTTCTGTTTTTCTGCCAAGGGGAATTCCACACTTACAGTGTCAATGGGGATTTCGCTGGGAATACTGTTACCGGGGTTGTTAGAATTGGACCCGGGACCGGGAACGCTGGGAGCAGCAGGACCTGCGCATGCAACCAGCGTAAAAACAAGAGCCAGTGCCAATAGCAGAGCAAAGAGTTTCTTCATCTAAATTTCCTCCTAAAAATATTTTGTGCGTTTTCACGCAAAATGACATAGAAAACAATTAACCTTTCACCGCGCCGACCATAACACCCTTAACAATATACTTTTGCACAAAAGGATACATGGCAATCATGGGAATGGCGGCTACAATGATAGAGGTGTAACGCAACAACTGGGCTTTGCGTTCCGCAGCGATAATAATCTCACTGGCCACGCCTTGCGTTTGAGAAATGGATTTGGTCGCATTTTGAATATTCACGATAACCTGCTGAACAGTAAACAACTCACTGTCGTGCAGGTAAATCTGTCCGGTCAAATAAGAATTCCAGTGCGCCTGCATATTGTACAAAGCAATGATCGCAATCATGGCCGTGGACAAGGGCAGAACCACCTTCAGGAAGAAGCGGAAGTAACCGCAACCGTCAATCCGGGCAGCATCAAAGAGGGAGTCGGGAATGGAACCCATAAAGTAGGACCGGGCCACAATCACGTTCCACATGCTGAATGCGCCGGGAATCATCATAACCCAACGGGTATTGATCCAGTCAAAACTGTTCATCAGCATATAGGAGGGAATCATACCGCCGGAGAAGTACATGGTGATCATAAAGAACATGTTGAGGACACCACGACCGGGCATTTGCTTCCGGGACAGCGCATAAGCACAAGTCAACTGCATAGCCAAGCCCAGCAAAGAGCACACACCTGTATACAGAATCGTATTGGCGTAGCCGATCCACAATTCGGTACTTTCCATCATGGCATCATAACCTTCCAAGGTGAACCGCACAGGCCAGAGGAACACTTCACCGGTGATAATGGCGCCAGGATCGGAGAAGGAGCAAATGATAACATACCAAAGGGGGTACAAAATAATCAGGCCAAAAATAACCAGAACCGCATTGATGAAAATATTAAACGCGCGGTCGCCTCGTTCTTGAAGCATTTTTCTCCCTCCCTTTCTTAGAAAATACCCATGCCGGTCAACTTATCTGCGATGAAGTTGACAATGGACAGCATGATAATATTACAAACGTTGGAGAACAGACCCACAGCAGTGGAGAAACTGTAGCGGGCGCCCACAACGCCTTCTTTATAAACATAGGTGCTGATAACTTCTGTAGATTTCCAGTTCAAATCGTTTTGCATGAGCAACAGTTTATCGGCGCCTACGGCGAACACCTTACCGAAGTTCATAATCATCATAGTAACGACAGTAGGTTTAATGCTGGGAAGTTGGATGTTCCAAATAATGCGCAGTTTGCTGGCACCGTCAATACGGGCGGCTTCAATCATTTCTTCATCCACACCGGCTAACGCGCCCAGGTAAATGATAGCGCCCGCACCGGTACCGGACCAGATACCGGAGATGAAGTACATGGGAAGGATTGCCCAGTTTTCACCCATAAAGTCGATGGTATCTTTGCCCATGGCTTCCAGCGCGATGTTAATCAAGCCACCTTCGGGGTTTACGAAGAGTTTCAAAATGGCAATGATAATAGTCAACGCCAGAAGGTTGGGAATATAGGAAATAGTCTGCACAGACTTTTTAATAAACTTATTATTACTGTTATGTAAGAACAAAGCCAAACCTAAGTTACAGGGAATGGATAAGAACATACCGATAACCGTAATCAGCAACGTGTTCTTTAAAATATCCTCGATGAAGGCACCTTCAAAGAATCGTTTAAAGTGGTACAGACCCACCCAAGTACTGGTTCCGTAGGGATCGCCGATTTTCATATCCTGAAAACCGATGACAATACCATACATAGGAATATAGTTAAAGATAAAAACGTAGATAAACGTGGGAAGCAACATGAGGTACAACTCACGGTAATCCCACACCCGCATTCCAAGACGCTGCCACTTATTTTTCGGCGCCAGTTGGACGGGTTTTTGCTTTGCTTTGATCATTGCGACGCGTTCTCCCTTCATTGTTTTTCATGCCAATTTCATAGCAAAACTTTACGATTGTATTGTAATGGATATAACAAAATTTTGCAACTGGCAATTTGGAAACTTTTATGCAAAAAGGAAACATTGAGAAAACCTCTTGCGCAATTTCCTTTTATCCATTATAATAGAAAATAACCGGCGTTTGTTCATTGTTCCCGAAACCGCCGGAGAAACAGAAAGGACATTCTGCGCCTTTTTGTATGATTTTAACAAAAGGAGGGCAAACACAGTATGAAGCGATGGAAAATCAGTTCTTTACTTCCGCAATATATCATTTTATATGCCGTTGTGGCCCTTGCCCCCGTTTTGATCACCCTTTTTTCTTTGGTGCAATCCGACCGCGCGTTACAGCGAGAAATTTTGAAATCCAACCATTCTTCCATCTCCCTGGTCCAAGACACCATGGATGCCACAATCCAAGATATACAAAGTGTATTTGGTCAACTCAGCAGTGACCATACTTTCACCTTCTACGCTTTGCAAAGCAATCCTTTGGAAGCACTCAATAAACTTTCCAGCCTCGCCGCCTCTCACAATTATTTTTATGACATTGCGGTATATTCCAAAAGCACCGATATGTTTTACACCACCAGCGGTCGTTTTACCAGCCAAACGGTTGCCAATGCCCCATTCTTAAAGCACCCGGAATCTTCCGAGTTCCGGGCAGAGGATTGGATTGCCGCTATGTGCGATGCGCAATATATTACATTCTTGCCCTACGAAGCCAACCCCGAATCTCCTTTTTTATATCTGTTTGCGCCATTGCACCATTCAAACGAAATCTACGCCTCTTTGGTTATCCCCCGGGAAATGGCCAACAATCTGTTTTTGGCCTCCCGGTTAACCAGCAGTGATACCTTATTGCTCTTGGATGAGCATTTGAATTTGCTCAATTTCCTGGAGCCCGAAAATTCCTCTGTCGATGCCACCGATATTCAAGCCTACATTCAAGAAAACCCCGACCTCTTACAGTGGGACTCCAGCGAATGGAGTGAAAAGGGGTTGTTGCTATTCCCCGCCCAGTCTGAAAAAACCGGTCTGACCTATGTGCGGTGCTTACCCGCTGATGTGGCCTATCACGCACTGGAAAATCAGCGTATTTTTACTGTGATTACCATTATCATGGCCATTGTCATCGCCCTTATCTTGGTGATTTCCGCGGCACGGCAAAGTTATTCCCCCATCCGCAAATTGGCCTCTTGGGTGCGGACGCAACAACCGGACGCCCAATCCCATCCGCGCAATGAACTAACCTTGTTCCAAACGGCCTTAAAAGATGCCTATTCATCCAACGAAGCGCTGGCGGAAACGGTAAATCTTTCCCGTCAGGGCATGATTAACCATATCGTTGCCAACCTCATCAGCGGAAATTATACTTCCAAGAAAAGTTTTTTGGCCGACTGCCAAAAACACGGCATTTGCTTGGACATGCCCTACTATGCAGTTTGCACCGTTTATATTGAGGAAGAAGACGACCTGCCGGAATTTTCCCAACTGGTAGATACCATCCGCGCCGACCTGCCTGAGCAATATTGC
Organism: Faecousia sp.; assembly: GCA_045612425.1. Lineage (GTDB taxonomy): Bacteria > Bacillota > Clostridia > Oscillospirales > Oscillospiraceae > Faecousia. Next base: position 2,596 of record JAZKZB010000182.1, on the reverse strand, counting down.
ATCGCCATCAAAGATATGACTTTCGAAAGCAAGATTCTTCTGGTCATCGGCGCCCAGACTGCAGATTACGATGCCTACACTGTCTTAGTCACAGATATTAAAAACCGGCTTCTAATTCAAGACAGTTTAGTCACCTCCATCGGCATGGGCTCGTTCTATCCCTCCTACGATTTGGTCGGCAAAAGTTTTCTGGACAGCACCAACGCCTTGGACTACCGGCTGGTTTATGGAAAAGACTGCTTAATTACCCCGGATATCTACAATCACAACTCTCCCGGTCTTTCCGACACCTATCCTTCTGCAGATTTGGAATTGCTGGATTCTTCCCTGCTTTCCCGCAACGCAGAAATGGCTACAACGGTCTTGCACCGCATCAATGCCAATATCAAACTGAAAAGTTACAGTTTACACATCGCCAAATACATCTGCTACGATATTTTTTCTATCTTCCGGAAAGATACCGCCCTTTCTGAAGAAGAAAACGGGGTATCCCTGCCCCACACCTTGGATATCACCAATCTAACCAACTATAACACCATCGATGAATTCTTCTCCACTTTGGTGGCTTTGGTGGAAAACAAATTCGGCGACAATCACATAACGCAAACACCGCAACAAAGTAATATGGGCGCGCAATTACTGGATTACACCGACAAGCATTGCCTATCCTATGATTTTCAGGCCAAAACCATGGCAGAGCATTTCAACATTTCCCCCCAATACATGCGAAAACTCTTTAAAAGCCATACGGGCATGAGTGTTTCCGAGTATGTTTCCAATAAACGATTGGAAAAATCCATGCACCTGCTGGCCCATACGGATATGAACCTGCAGGATATTGTGGCCCAAATCGGCAATAGCGACATTTCCGGTTTTGTCCGATTCTTTAAGCAAAAAACCGGCATGACACCGGGACAATATCGAAAAGTCAATCAGGAACCATCCACAAAAGCATAAAAACGCGCTGTAAAATTTTACAGCGCGTTTTCCATTTCTGTCAAAAGAAAATGCCGCCATGCGTTCACGGCAAAATACATCGTTTCATAACGCAAATATTGCAACGCATTGGCATCCCACAAATATCGAATGCGAGGCGCAAACTCCTCATCGGAATGCCAAAACAGTACCACCATGGACAAATCTTCAAACACCGGGAAACAATATCCCAAATCCCCTCCGGAAAAAGGAGCGCCGCCCAACTTCCGGCACGCATCCAAAAAATCTTTTGGATTATCGTCAATTTTCTGCGCCAAAGGATCTTTGCTATTCTGCAAAAGATTTTGATGAAACATAAGCCCGAAGGATTCCATGCTTTGATAGACTCCTGCAATTTCCCGGTCTTCCCGACTGTCGCACACCAAATCCAAAAGGGTCATCACTTCATTATAAGAATTACCGTCCACCCAGCCTTGCTCCCACCGCTGCACATCCGCGGTTTTTCGATGGATTCGGTATTGTTTACATAATAAGTTTACATAAATATAATCTTCTTGCGCCTTTGTCCCCAATTTTCTCAAAAGGTTGTCTTGGTCATAGGTTAAAAACCGCATTTTCGCCTGTTGCATTTGAATGGCGTAATTATCCCGTTTCAATCCCATCACCTCCTTGTTATCATACCTTCTCCCCTGCAATCTGTCAAATTTTACTTTTTTCATCCCCTTGTTTACTTTTTCCGATTTTCATGGTAGAATAAACGAAATAAACTTTTGGAGTGAAGCAATATGTCCTTTGATAATACCTATGTAAAAATAGACCTGGACGCCATTGCGGAGAATTTTTCTGCCATTTCTACCCGGGCAGAAGGCAAGGCCATCATGGCTGTAGTCAAAGCAGATGCTTACGGCCACGGCGCAGTCCAAATCGCCAAACTTTTGCAGGATAAATGCGCCTTCTTTGGCTTGGCCTCCATTACCGAGGCTTTGCAACTGCGTCAGGCCGGAATCACCACTCCTTTGCTGGTATTGGGGTTCACCCCCACCTCTGCCTATCCCATTGCCATTGAGCACGACATTCGGGTCACCGTATACCATTACGAATCCGCCTTGGTCCTTTCCGAAGAAGCCCAAAAGCAAGGCAAAACTGCATATTTGCACATTGCGGTGGATACCGGCATGAGCCGGCTGGGTTTTCAAGTCAACGAATCCAACGCTGACCTGTGTAAAGAAATCGCCAATCTCCCCGGTCTGTGCGTAGAAGGTCTATTTAGCCATTTCGCTACCGCTGACTGCGAAGATTTATCCCGCACCCATGGGCAAATTGCCCTTTTCGACCGGTTTGATGCCATGCTGAAGCAACGGGGCGTACACATTCCTTTGCGCCATATCGACAATTCCGCCGGTATTTTGAATTTCGGTGGGAAGTATGAGATGGTCCGTTCCGGCATCGTCACCTACGGAATGTACCCCAGTTCGGATGTGGATACTTCCCGACTGACAGTTCGCCCGGCCTTGCAATGGTTTAGTCGCATTGTGCATTTGCAGGAATTACCTGCCGGACGGGAAATCAGTTACGGCGGAACCTTTATCACAAATCGGCCCACTTTGGTGGCCACCATTCCCGTTGGCTACGCCGACGGCTACCGCAGAAGCCTTTCCAA
>JAZKZB010000181.1:0-2490 GCA_045612425.1 Faecousia sp. | reverse complement strand
AAGACCTGCAGGATATGCTGGATAAGTACATCAAAAAGGTCGATGATGTCTGCGCTATCAAGGAAAAGGAATTGATGGCTCTTTAAGAAAAATATAGGACAATTGGGGGCTCTTTGCCCCCAATTATCTGCAAAAAGAGGTTATTATGACTGATTTAGATGGCTTAAAACCTACACCGCCGGCGCATATTGCGATCATTATGGACGGCAACGGCCGTTGGGCAAAAAAAAGAGGCCTGCCTCGTACTGCCGGACACTCTGCCGGCGCGGAATCCTTCCGTACTATTGCGAATTATTGCAGAAGCATTGGCGTAAAATATTTGACAGTGTATGCTTTTTCTACGGAGAATTGGAAACGTTCTCAGGAAGAAGTGTCCGGAATTATGAAATTGTTGGGAATCTATTTGCGGGAAGCCATGGCGGATATGGAAAAAAATCATGTTCGTTTCCGCTTCTTTGGGGATTTGTCCAGACTCAGTCCGGAATTAAGGGATTTATGTTTGCAGGCGCAGACCAAATCCTCTGATTTTGACGATGTGCAAGTGAATTTCTGCCTGAACTATGGGGGTAGGGATGAAATTATCCGCGCTGCCCGCCGGTTTGCCCGGGATGTTGCAGATGGGAGATGCACGGTAGAGGATTTGTCCGAATCCTTGTTTGAAACCTATCTTGATTCTGCCGGAATACCGGATCCGGAACTTGTTATTCGCCCTTCCGGGGAACAGAGAACCAGTAATTTCTTGCCCTGGCAGAGCGCATACTCGGAGTTTGTATTTCTGGATGTTCTGTGGCCGGATTTTGGTCCGGATGATTTGGATCGGGCCATTGCCCAATATCATCAGCGTAATCGCCGTTTCGGAGGTGTTTAAAATGAGATTAAGAATCATAACTGCGGTTGTGGCAGTTCCGATACTGTTAGTGATTTTATTTGCATTACCTGCCATTGTAACGGCTATATTGTTTAGTGTGATTTGCGCTGTCAGCGCCTATGAAATGTTGTATAATACCGGTTCTGTTCGCCACCCCAGATTGGTGATTTACTCTATGCTTGCTGCCGCCATGGTGCCAATTTGGTCGTATTTCGGTCGGGATGTGGCATGGTCCATGGCAGGGATTTTGCTTTTTGTATCGCTCCTTTTTATGGAAATTATGATTTCCAATATGAAATTGCGGTTTGAGAAAATCTCCATGTGCTTTGTAGCCGGTGTTCTCATTCCGTTTATGTTGTCCTCTCTGGCACGGATTGTTGCACGTCCTGACGGTAAATTCTTGATACTGATTCCGTTTGTTATCAGTTTTTTGTCAGATTCCGGCGCCTATTTTATCGGTTGCCGATTTGGAAAACATAAACTTGCTCCGGAGATTAGTCCCAAGAAGAGTTTAGAAGGGGTATTCGGCGGCGTGACTACCGCATTGCTGGGCATGTTGTTATATTGCTTGGTGATGCAACTTGCCTTTGGATGTGGTGTGAATTATTTGTACGCCTTGCTTTATGCTTTGTTGGGCTCTTTGTTGGGCGTGTTTGGGGATTTGTGTTTTTCCGTAGTGAAAAGGCAGTCCGGCATTAAGGATTTTGGGAATATTATTCCCGGCCATGGCGGTGTTTTGGATCGATTTGATTCCATGCTCTTAATTGCGCCTTTGTGTGAACTTCTGATTATGATTCTTCCTGCGGTGGTGAAATGATGGTTTCCTGTGTCAGTGTTTTGGGTTCTACCGGTTCGATTGGTAGACAAAGTTTGGATATTATCTCCCGAATGCCCATTCGGGTGGGTGCGTTAACTGCCGGAACCGGTGTGGATTTGATGGCAGAGCAGTGTCGTCAGTTCCGTCCTAAACTTGCAGTGATGGCATCGGAAGAATCTGCTATGAAACTCAAAATGCTGATTGCGGATTTGGATGTAAAGGTTGCATGGGGGGAAGCGGGGTTGCTGGAGGCTGCCACTTTGCCGGATGCAGATTGTGTAATTACGGCCGTGGTGGGAATGTTGGGTTTAAAGCCAACCTTAGCCGCTATACGCGCGAAAAAACGCATTGGCCTTGCCAATAAAGAAACACTGGTTTGCGCAGGGGAGTTGGTAATGGCAGAAGCAGAGCGTTGGGGCGCGGAAATTATTCCCGTGGATTCAGAACATTCTGCTATTTTTCAATGCCTGATGGGGAGTCACGACCGGGGCGAAATTCAAAGAGTCTTGCTGACCTGCTCCGGGGGACCGTTTTTCGGCATGACCCGGGAGGAACTTTCCCATGTGACCAAGGCGGATGCCTTAAAACATCCCAATTGGAAAATGGGCGCAAAGATTACCGTGGATTGCGCAACATTGATGAATAAAGGGCTGGAAGTGATTGAGGCCATGCGCCTTTATCATCTGCCTTTAGAGAAGGTGGATGTGCTGATTCACAGACAAAGCATTGTCCATAGTTTGGTAGAGTTCTGTGACGGTGCCGTGATGGCGCAACTGGGAACACCGGATATGCGATTGCCCATTCA
>JAZKZB010000180.1:0-6194 GCA_045612425.1 Faecousia sp. | reverse complement strand
CCCAATGCCACGGTGGTGGGGGATGTCACGTTGAGCAAAGACGCCAATATTTGGTATGGCGCGGTGTTGCGTGGAGATAGCGGGGCCATTTCCGTGGGAGAGAGAACCAACATTCAGGATTTGTGCATCCTTCATGAAAATACAATGGTGGGAGAAAATTGCACCATAGGGCATGGGGCGATTTTACACGGATGCGCAATCGGCAACGGAACGGTTGTGGGTATGGGCGCTATTGTACTCACCGGCGCGAAGATTGGAGAAGGATGTCTGATTGGCGCAGGGGCTTTGGTTACCGGAAAAATGGATGCGCCGGCGGGTTCTGTTTTGCTGGGAAGTCCTGCAAAGATTGTGAAAACCTTAACGAAGGAAGAACAAGTGGCCCAAGCGGAATCTGCAGAGCATTATGTTGCCTTGGCAAAGGAACAGTTTCGGAAAGTGTAAACGGAAAGGCTGTATAAAACAAGAAAAACTCACCCGAAGAGGGTGAGTTTTTGTTTGGCGACCCGGAACGGACTCGCTTTTCTGAGGAAAAGCCACGCCGGTTGCAACCTGCTACCAGCAGGTTGCCAAGAGCCGGCTTTCGAGTCCTTATCCGACCTGATACAAAGAAGCCCCACCCGAAAGGTGGGACTTCTTTGTATGGCGACCCGGAACGGACTCGAACCGTCGACCTCCAGCGTGACAGGCTGGCGTGCTAACCGACTGCACCACCGGGCCGTGTGGTGACAACGGAAGCATTATAGCAGAGAAACAAAATTTTGTAAAGGGTTTTTTACTTTTTTTCTGTCTCTAAATGACGTAACACATAAATGTGAATGGGTATGGTGCAAAGGAATGTGAGCAAATCGGCGCAGGCCTGGGTCATTTGCACACCCAGGAGGTGAAACAGGAAGGAGAGAATCCATATCAATGGGATGAAGAAAAGACCCTGCCTTGCTACAGAAAGGAAAGTGGCGGGGATGGTTCTGCCAATGGATTGCTCCATCATATTGCACATCACAATCCAGCCGTGCAGAGGAAGCGTCATACACTGAAAACGCAGAGCCAAGGAACCGCAGGCAATCACTTCCGGGTCGTTCCGGAACAGAGCAATCAATTGGGGAGCAAAGGCAAAGCCTAAAGCGGATATGACCAAAAGACCTGCGGTGGAGATTTTGACACTAAACCAAAAGCCCTTTTTTACCCGGTCGTAGCGCTTTGCGCCGTAGTTAAATCCGCAAACCGGTTGGAATCCTTGCCCGAATCCCAACATGGTGGAGGCGCCGAACATGGAAATTCGTTGCACAATCCCCATGGAGGCGACTACCGCATCTCCCATGGGGCGAGCCACATTGTTCAGGCAGATGGTGGCTAAGGATGCCAGACTTTGGCGGGCCAGAGAGGGAAGACCTCCCTTGAAAATCATAAGGAAATAATACCCTTTGATACGAACATTACGCAGGCGGATACGAATGTTGTTTCCCTTGGTACAACCGATATAAAGCATAGTGAAACTAATGAGTTGGCTGATAATGGTGGCCCAGCCTGCACCCGCCACACCCAAATTCATGTTAAATATCATAATTGGGTCTAAAATGATATTGATAATTGCGCCGGTGGTGATGCCTATCATCGCATACATGGCACCGCCCTGAAAACGCAATTGGTTATTGAGTACGAAAGAGGCAGTCATCCAAGGCGCGCCAATTAAAATGACTTGTAAATAGGCCTTTGTGTGGGGCAAAATGGTTTTTGAGGAACCAAGGAAACGGGCAAGGGGCTCCAGAAAAATTTGGCCAAAAATACAAATGAGAAATCCGATGGTTAAAGAGGCGTAGAAACCGGTGGCGGCCATTTCATTGGCTTGGGTGTATTCTTTTTCTCCCAACGCCCGGGATATGAAAGTACCGGAGCCTTGACCAAAGAAAAAGCCAACGGCTTGTATCACCGCCATCATGGAAAACACCACGCCCACTGCGCCGGAGGCGGAATTGTCGTTCAGTTGCCCTACAAAATAGGTATCGGCCATGTTGTAAAAAGAGGTGACCAGCATACTGATAATGCAGGGTACTGCCAATTTGCAAATCAGTTTTTCCACGGGGGGCTCTATCATTTGTTTGTATTTTTTCTCTTGTTCGTTCATGATAAGTCCTCTTGGTTACGGAATCAGGGTAAAGATAAATTTTTGAGTAAGTCCGTCACAGGAGGCATAGACGGTAACGGAATCGGCAGAGGTGGAGGCTGAGGAAATGTCCACCTGCTTACCGGATAAAAAGTGACGCACATAAGCAACGGGATCGTCGGTTTCCACTTCTTCAAAAAAGATGTCCCGCATTTGATTGTTGGGGCATAGGTTTTGGATCTCCCGGACCAATTCATAAGTTGCCACAAAAATCACTCCTTTGGTACAGTATAGCATAAAGAAGAGAAAGGGACAAGAAAAGATTGGAATTTCGACAAAAAATAGTTGAATTTTTTCTATGGCTTTGTTATAATACCAACAGCCTTTGCGGGTATAGTTCATCGGTAGAATGCGACCTTCCCAAGGTTGAGAGGTGGGTTCGATTCCCATTACCCGCTCCATAAAAAATTCCTCCGTGCAAGCGGGGGGATTTTTTATTTTTTGCGGTATGGGAATCGAAAGATTAAATGCAACGCGAATGAGCGTTCCCGCCGCCTGCTTGAAGGCGGCGAACCTTTATTTTGCGAAGCAAAATGTAAACGATTCCCATTATCCGATCCATAAAAAAGAGAACTTTTGTCAAAGACAAAAGTTCTCTTTTTGTTGTTATAGTGTAATATCCAAGGTAGATACAACCGATGCGCAACGGGGGCACAGCCCTTCTGCGTTGGCGTGCAGGGATTGCATCCAGCAACGGGGGCATTTCTCACCCTTGGCTTCGCTGACGCCGATGGTCAGTTCGGGGAAGTTGATGCCTTCGCCCACCTCTGCGCTGGCTTCGGGGGCTTCCCAAGCACAGTCGGAAACGATGAAGATTTCCGCTAAATTTTTGCCTTGGCAGGCGTCTTTCAAGGTTTCGCTGGTGGTGGACAAGGTAACTTTGGCTTCCAAAGCCTTGCCGATACGCTTGTCTGCACGGGCTTTTTCCAGTACGCCGTTGACATCCTGACGTAATTTCATTACTGTATCCCACTTGGCCATGGCTTCTGCGGACAGAGCGTAGGCATTAAAGTCTGTGGGCATTTGGTTGAGCAAAATGTTGCGGATATCATCTGCCTCGCGGTGGGGCATTGCCTGCCAAATTTCATCGCAGGTAAAGGCCAAAATGGGAGCAAAAACCTTTGCCATGGCATCCAGAATCAAGTAAAGAGCCGTTTGGGCGCTACGACGGCGCAGACCGTTGCGCTGTTCGCAGTAAAGCCGGTCTTTCAAAATATCCAGGTAGAAAGAACTCAATTCCACCACACAGAAATCGTTGATGGCGTGGGATACCAGATGGAATTCGTAGCCGTTGTATGCTTTCTTGCAATCGGCAACCAAGGCGTTCAGTTTGGTCAATGCCCATTTATCCAGTTCTTCCATATCTTCGGGGGCGACCAAGTCATTGGGATTAAAGCCGTCTAAGTTACCCAAGCAGTACCGCGCGGTGTTTCGGAATTTCAGGTAGTTTTGGGCAATCTGCTTGAAAATTTCCTTGGAGCAACGCACGTCTGCGTGATAGTCGGAGGAAGCGGCCCACAAGCGGATAATGTCTGCGCCAAAATCCTGAATCAATTCAGCGGGGTCAACACCGTTGCCTAAGGATTTATGCATAGCGCGACCTTGTCCGTCTACGACCCAGCCGTGAGTCAACACCTGCTTGAAGGGAGCGCCTTGATCCAATGCGCCTACGGAGGTCAGCAGGGAAGACTGGAACCAGCCACGGTACTGGTCGGCGCCTTCTAAATATACATCGGCCGGCCACAGTTCGGGGGTGCGGTGCATCAAAGAGGCGTAATGGGTAGAGCCGGAGTCAAACCAGCAGTCTAAGGTGTCGGTTTCTTTCTCAAAGGTTTTTCCGCCACAGTGGGGGCAGGTAAAACCGTCGGGAATCAGTTCCATGGCTTCCTTTTCAAACCAAATATTAGATCCGTGCTCGTCAAACAAGGCAGAAATTTTGGCAATGGAATCGGCGTTGGAAACGGGTTTTCCGCAGTCCTTACAATAGAATACGGGGATGGGCAGACCCCAACGACGTTGACGGGAGATACACCAGTCGGCCCGCTCCCGAATCATGCTGACCATGCGGTCACCGCCCCAGGCGGGGAACCATTGGACATTTTCGATGGCTTCTACGGCCTTGTCTTTGAAGGATTCCACAGAGCAGAACCACTGAGGGGTAGCCCGGAAGATAACCGGCTTTTTGCAACGGTCGTGGTGAGGATAGGAGTGGACGATTTCTTCAGAGGCGAACAATGCGCCGCTTTCTTTCATGTCTTCCAAAATAATGGGGTTGGATTTTTCGGTAGGCAGACCGGCATATTTGCCGGCATAGTCAGTATGCCGACCGTAGTCGTCTACGGGAACCACCAAATCCATGCCGTAGCGCATACAGGTCTGGTAGTCATCGGCGCCAAAGCCGGGGGCGGTATGGACACAGCCCGTACCAGAGTCCATAGTCACATACTCGGCATAAACCAGACGGGAAGTCTTGTCTAAGAAAGGATGCTGTGCCAGCATATTTTCAAAGAATGCGCCGGGATAGGAGGCCAGAATTTCATAACTTGTATAGCCACCAATGCCCATAACCTTCTCGCACAGGGCTTCTGCCACAATGAATGTTTCATCGCTATAGTCGGGCTTAACCAGCACATAGGAATCCCGGGGGTGCAGGCAGATGGCCATATTGCCGGGGAGGGTCCAAATGGTGGTGGTCCAGATGACAAAGAAGGTCTTGCTCAGGTCAAATTGGGCGAGTTTGCCCAAGTCGTCTTTCATGGGGAATTTGACGTAGACGGAGGTACAGGGGTCATCCTGGTATTCAATATCTGCTTCTGCTACGGCAGTGGCGCAGAAGGGGCACCAAGTGACGGGTTTTAGTCCTTTGTAGATGTAACCCTTGTCAAACATCCGGCCAAAGACTTTTACTTCCTGGGCTTCAAAATGTCTGTCCATGGTGCGGTAGGGGTTGTCCCAATCACCAACAACGCCCAAGCGTTTGAAGCCTTCTCTTTGCTTGTCGATGAAATCCTGGGCAAATTCTTCGCAGGCGGCCCGGAACTGGGGAACGGTCATATCCCGGTTCAATTTTTTCTTGGAATTTTCAATGGCCCGTTCGATGGGCAGACCGTGATTGTCCCAGCCGGGGACGTATGGGGTGTAGCGACCCATCATGGCCTGAGAACGGACAATGAAGTCTTTCAGAGTCTTGTTCAGCGCGTGACCCATGTGGATATAGCCGTTGGAGAAGGGAGGGCCGTCATGCAGAATGAAGGGGGGAAAATCCCGATTCTTTTCCAGCATGGCGCCGTACAAATCCTGCTCTTGCCAGCGTGCCAGCATACCCGGTTCCCGGGCAGGCAGACCGGCTTTCATAGGGAAGTCGGTTTTGGGGGTGATAATGGTATCTTTATACTCCATGGAATAAAACCTCCGTTTTGTAATCATAAAAATAAAGTGCCTTTGCCTCTTTTGTAAGAGACAAAGGCACAAATAACCTCTGCGGTACCACTCTTGTTCCGGAAGATTCCGGCGCTTGGTTTCGCAAGTAACGGGCGAACCCGGCACAGTCTACTGCCATTTTGGTTTCGGTGTGCAACTCGGAGGGGATATACGTCGCAAGCCTAACGTTGCCTTTCACCAATCGGCAACTCTCTGAAGATAGGGGAAAGCGGGTACATGTCCTCGTCAAAGTTTTTCAGTCTTTATTTTACTGTTTGGTAGGGTCGTAATTCGGACCGAATTTCAAATCCGCAAATTTGCTGGTGGTGGTGTCGTGGACAGGATGTTGAGGTTCTGCTTTGGGAGCCACATCATCGGTGCTGCCAATCTGAGCCTCTAAGTTGATAGAAATTTCTTCTGCCACTGCAGCGGCAATGTCTACGGCAGGTTCTTCCTTGTCGAAGTCATAAAAGGAGGAGGCAGAAGCGGTCTGAGCCACGGGACGGTTTTCCGTTTTGATTCGAACCAGTTCTTCCAGGCAGGCTTGCAACTGGGATTCCAGCGCCTCAATTTTTTCGGTGGCTATGCGCTTGGCATCTTCTACCCGGGCGTT
>JAZKZB010000179.1:0-8251 GCA_045612425.1 Faecousia sp. | reverse complement strand
TTATAATTGGTGGACCTGAACGGATTCGAACCGTCGACCCCTACAATGCGAATGTAATGCGCTCCCAGCTGCGCTACAGGCCCGTACCAATTTGAAATTATACTGCTGACAAAGGCATTTGTCAAGGGAGAAAGAAAAGGGCGTGTCAAAAGACACGCCCTGAAAATTTCTTAGATGCCTGCTAATTCCTTTAGAATCGGGACTAAATCTGTCTGTTCCCAAGGCCGGTCAGTCACACCAAAATGTCCTTTTGCTGCGGTGGGGGAATAAATGGGTTGACGCAGTTGTAATTTGGTAATAATTCCTGCAGGCGTCATGTCACAGGTCTTCCGAAGGAGTTCTGTCAGTTTTTCATCGGACACAATGCCGGTGCCGTAACTGTCTACGCGCAAGGATACGGGCTGCGCAACGCCGATGGCGTATGCCAGTTGTACCTGCACTTGCTTTGCTAATCCTGCGGCCACCAGATTTTTGGCCATATAACGAGCCATATAGGCGGCGCTACGGTCGACTTTGGTGGGGTCTTTGCCGGAAAATGCGCCACCGCCGTGGGAGAAATATCCGCCGTAGGTATCCACAATGATTTTGCGCCCGGTCAGTCCCGTATCTCCGTTGGGCCCGCCAATGACGAAGTTTCCGGTGGGGTTGATGTGAATATGGGGCACATTTTCAATCGAGAATCCGTATTGTGCTAACACGGGGGCGATGACACCCTCCCGAATGTACTTGCGCAGTTGTTCCATCTCAAAATCTGCACTGTGCATAATGGACACGACCACGGTATCAATACCGATGACATTTCCGTCATCGTCATATTCTACGCTGACTTGGGTCTTGCCGTCGGGGCGGAGTAAGTCGTTGCTGTGGACGCATTCGGTCAGACGGTTGGATAAGGCGCGGGAGAGGGCAACGGGTAGAGGCATAAGTTCGGGAGTCTGGGTACAGGCACCGCCAAACATCATGCCCTGGTCGCCGGCGCCACCGACTTCGTCGTTGGTTCCCAATGCAATATCAGCGGATTGGGTATGAATCCGGCACTGGATTTCCACGGTGTCGGCATCAAATCCGTCGCCGGGATAGACGTAGCCGATTTGCCGGATGGCTTCTCTGGCCACCGCCGGATAATCGACCTTGGCTTTCGTGGTGATTTCACCGCAAATTAAACAAAAATCCGTAGTGACCATGGTTTCGCATGCCACGCGGGAGCCGGGGTCCTGCGCCAGACAAGCGTCCAAGATGGCGTCGGAAATAGAGTCTGCCACTTTGTCGGGGTGGCCGTTGGTTACACATTCAGAAGTAAATAATCTTTTTTCCATTCTTTTTATCCTTTACAAAAAAATCTGCACACACCGAAGATTCGATGTGCGCATCTATCGAATCCTCATCTCTCGTTTGCCGCCGGATTTGGCACCTTGAATTAACAGGTTGCCGGGTTTCATCGGGCCGTTCCCTCCACCACTCTTGATAAGGCTTTTATGCAGTTCGTTCCTTATTTTAGCGGTTTTTTTTCATTTGTCAACCCTTTTTTTCAAAGTTTTTGGGATTTCATTTGTAAAACAAATATAGACATTTTTTAAAAATCTGCTAAAATAAAAATACTATGGTTTAGGAGTTGAGTATTTTGCATTCACTGCGTACCCGGTTTGAACGTTTTTGTTTTAAGAACCGCAATAAAGGAATCCCCAATTTGATGCTATATATTGTTCTTGGTTCTGCGTTGGTTACCGTTATGACCATGTTCAATGGTGGCACAGCGCTGTTTGATTTGCTTTGTTTTGATAAGGTTAAGATTTTGCAGGGGCAAGTTTGGCGGCTGGTCACTTATGTGTTTACAGAGCAGACCGGCGGATTTCTTTCCTTAATTTTTCTGTACTTCTTCTACAATTTGGGAAGACACGTGGAACTGTCCATGGGTACTTTTCGGTTTAATCTGTATTATTTCACCGGCGTGATTTTGATGGATATTTTTGCTATGATTTTCTGCCCAACGGAACCGGTGATCATTGGGAATTATTATGTAACACAGGAAGCATTTGTGGAAATTTACGCCCAGATGGCGTTTTATTTGCACTTAAGTCTTTTGTTGACCTTTGCAGTGCTCAATCCCGATGCCCAGTTTTTGATTTTCTTCATTATCCCGGTAAAAGCGTGGGTGATGGGAGTGATTTATCTGCTGGTGGTTCTGTCTTCTGTTTTCAACATGACGTATCCTTTGAATTTGTTTCCCCATAATTTGTTCCCACTGGTCGGGCTTGCGAATTTTCTGCTTTTCGCAGGCGGGGATATTGTCAATTTGTTGCCCTTTGCATTACGGGCTAAATTGCAGCACAGAATGCAAAAACGCAAAGCAAATTCTGGCGGTCCTAAGGTAGTACAGTTTCATACAACCCAATCCCGGGCAAATCCAAAACCTACCAAAACGGAATATAACCACTGCTGCAGCGTGTGCGGAAGAACGGATGTGACCAATCCGGAACTGGAATTTCGGTATTGTTCCTTATGTAATGGCTACCATTGCTATTGCGAAGACCATATCAATGATCATACCCATGTGGAGTAATTAGAAAAGCGTGCAAGGAAACTTTCCTTGCACGCTTACTTTTATTGCGCTAATTTCTTGCGTTCGTAAAGACCGTAGCCTTTTTCTACCAGGAATTTACCCAGGAATGCAAATCCGATACCCAGTCCTACAGAGAACAGAACGTCAGTGGGATAGTGGACATACAGATACATGCGGGAGAATGCAATCAGACCCGCTAAAATCATTGCGGGAGTTCCCAGTTTTTTATTGCTCAGCAGAATCACGGTGGCTGCTTCAAAAGAGGCCAGGGTGTGACCGGAGGGGAAAGAGAAGTCGTGAGGCGTTTCAATGAGTAGTTCTATGGATCTGCCATAGAACTCCATTTGAAAATCATACGGGCGAATCCGGGCCACCAGGGGCTTGAGAGTGACGTTACAAACCAAAAGGCCCATCAGCAAGGCAACGCCCATTCCCAAACCGATTTTTCTGTATTTGGGGATAAAAATCATCAAGACAGCAACGGCAATCCAAAAAATTCCGGCATCCCCTAAAACGGTGATGATAGGCATAATGAAATCCATAAATGCACATTTTAAGTTGCCGGCTATCCAGTCCAAAACAGGCAAATCAAAGTGAGTAGCGAAATAGGTAAGCAGTTCGGTCATTGGCTCACCTCCTCGTATAGGGCATAAAGTGTTTGCGGTTCTAAGGTTGTGCCCGCAGGAATGATGATTTCATTGCTTGCATCGGGGGTATAAACCGGCGTCATAATGATTGCCCCCGAGGCGTCAATTTCTTTGGTCGCCCATGCGGTGGGGGTGTTTTCCAATGCAGGGAAGGTTAACTTCTTGGTATTGGCATCCACCATTTGATCCAGCAAAACAGTGTCCTTGTCCATAAACCGGATGCGAACTTGCTGGCGAAGGGTCTGCACATCCTGATTGGTCATTTCCGTAACCATCCAGCCATTTTTCGTGTTTGTAAAGAATAGAGTGCAACTAATCGGATGGTCTTTTTGGGAGTTGTTGGTGCGTGTTAAAGTTAACGTGATGTCGATATGGATAGAGAACAAAGTATCGCTGTAGCGATAGTAGTTCTTGTAGGTGGCTTCGCCAAAGGCATAAGAACTGTGAGCCTGTGTCCAACCTAATTCGCTTTGGGTGATCGTGCGGTATGCGTTTGCGTTGGAGGCGAAATGTTTTGCCAGATCGCCGGCGTTAATGCGTCGAATCATGTACAAACCGTAGGTCTGGGCGGCATTTAACGCCAATGCTTTTTCTTCTGTGGTGGCAATTTGGGACTCGTAAGACTGCTGATACACACCGGTTTCCGGGTTTTTGGTGACATTGGCAATGCTTCCGTCCGCATTCTTTACCAAAACAGTGGGCTCGGTCAGCAAACCGGTCACTTGTTGTTGAATTCGTTTGTATCCGTGGACGCCGTCGGGGAGCCAATCTTCTGCCAGCGTGGAAACACTGCGGATGGTATAGGTGTCATCCAGCGCAACACCGTTAATGTAGACGGTTTGATCTGGGAGTTTTTCGATAATTGCGCTATTGCTTCCGATGAAGAAGATTTCCATATCCGCCAAACGCCATTGAGGAATTTCGGTGTCCGAATCGGCGCCTCCGGTAAGAGTGAAGGAGGCGATTTTTAAGTCGTCTAATTTAATAACGTATTTTTTGTCTCCGGAAAGTCCCGCAGAGGTTTCCAGGCAGGTCAGTTTTTTATCACCTACCAGTTGAGACATATAGGCAGCATAGGTGGTTTTGTTGTCAAATGCAGTATCCTGCGTCCCTGAGACGGTGTAAATTTTCTCCCAGTCCGGATTTGCGAAATATTCCTCATAGATTTGCTGACGCATGTAACTGGGTTGAGACGATTCGTATTTCACAAGCCAGTTGCGCAGGGGGAATAATAAGCACAAAATAACGATCAGGAATAAAAGAATAAAACCAAAATAGCAAGCGTAAAACAGAAACGTGCCTTTGTGAAATTCCGACTTCGTTTTCGTCCCACGGGAAGCATCATTGGATGTATATTTTCCTTGGTACATACTTTATTCCTCGCTACTGGACCGCACCATAAAGAAGGTGGGCATTTTTCTGGGCGCTGCTTGCAATAAAGAGTAGTTGTTAATCATGATCACATTCTCATCATAGGAAGAAGTGCCGATGTATTTGTTGTAGGTGTCACGATAGAGCATGACGGAGGAAGAACCACCATCTAAGTTGCAGGCGTTGACTGCGCCATATTCAATCAAAATGTCGATGGCATCTTTGTATGTGCCACCTAAGGAGCCGGCTTGACGTCCGTCAATACAAAGGAAGATGACGGTGCCGTCTGCCCGCTGACCAATGGCGGTTCTGGGGTTATATCCGGAATTGCTGTTGTAGGCGCTTTCGTTGATGTTGCCGTCCATAATCAGCACCGGGCCAAAGCAACAACCGTCCCGGATGCCTAATTCCAAGGCTTTCTCAGCGGTCATGGTTTTGGCTACCACTAAAACATTGTCTTGATTGAAGCCAACAAAGCCTTCTTCCGGCGCAGAGCCGGTTTCCCAGACTACTTTTCCGTCGGCGATGACAAGGCCTTCCGGAACACTGCCAACAGCGCTGCTGGAAGTGCCGTTATCAAAAAATGCGCCGGCATTGATAGCGGCCAAAGCATTTTCTTTTAGAATTTGGTTAGTGATCCGTTCACCGGGAATGGACATATCAAATTTATCGGTGGATGTGGCCATGTAGACGGCGGAAGGATCCCGGATCAACATAACGTATGCGTTATAAGTGCCGCCACTGACATATTCAATGCGGATGCCGTCGGGGTGGTCTTTCCATTCGGTGTTTTCCAAATTTGCTCCGGGGCGAATAGTGATGCCACCGGAAATATCACTGGGAAGTTCTGCGGAAACCTCTGCCTGGATTTCGTTCACTTTCTCCTGCCCTAAAAAAATTCCGGGAAACCATTTCATACCACTGGATTCCAGCATGGACATGGTCAGTACATTTCGGGCAGTTTCGCTGGGGCCGTTAAATATCAGATTGCAAATAATGCAAAGGCCAAACACTAAAAGGAGAACTACGGTGAACAATACCATAAGACTGCGCATAACAATGCGCACAATGGGATTGTGGATTCGCGGTTTCGAGAAGGGGAGTGTGCTATGTGTGTTTTTCATATCTGGATACCTCATTGTTTCTCTTGAGACTTGGTGCCTTTGGTGGCAAAAACCCAGCGCTGTTGCACAAGGTAATTGATAAAGAATAACCCTACCATAATGACAAAATGCACAACACCGCGCAAAAGGGCTTGTTCCTCACCGATTTGGAAAAGGGTTACGGCAAAATGGGTTAGGAATAATTGACATACCGCAACGGGAATTGCCAGCAGTAAATAGCGGAGCAAAGCACTACCGGTAGAGCCTTTAGCACGGAAGACGAACCTTTGGTTAATAAAAAAGTTAACAAGCAAAGAGCATGCCCGGGCAACGGAAACGGGAATGGCCGTCAGCAGAAAGCCACTGAGAACATTATGTAGGCAGTAACTCAGAAGCATATAGAATCCTTCGTCTACTACGGCACTGGCCAAAGAACTGAGCGCATAGCGGAAAAAGTGCTCAAAAATCAACTTGTAAATCCGATAGGAGTCCCGAAAAACCCGAAAATGGGAACTTTTGTTCTCTTCAATGTAGACGGTTCGGATGCTTACTTCTTCAAAGGGAAGATGATGGGATTTCATAGACAGGAGCATATTGGTTTCGTATTCAAAACGATCCCCGTTAATTTGGCACATCAGCGGTAAGTGTTCTTTCGGGATTGCCCGCAGTCCGGTTTGGGTATCGGAGATATTCATTCCCACAAAGAATTTAAAGATAAAAGAAGTGAGCCGATTGCCGGAACGGCTTCTGGCCGGGACGTCGGGCAAAGAAAAATCACGGGCGCCCAATACGATTTTCTCGGTTTTCAGCATATGCAACGCGCAGGCGCGGGTATCTGCTGGATGGTGCTGATTGTCTCCGTCTACGGTGACCACACCGGCGCAATCCGGTCGATTATTTAAAATCCAGGAAAAGGCATTTTTTAAAGCAGCGCCTTTCCCTTTATTTTGCAGATGGTGCAAAAGATGTACTTCTGGATGGGACGAGGCCTTTTCAAAATAATGCAGATTTTCGGGTTTGCTCCCATCGTTGATTAGGATGATGTCGGTAAATCCGTATTCCAACAAGCCGTCGATGACAGCCAAAAGTTTATCATCCGGGTCTAAAGACGGAAGTACTACGGAAATGTTGGATAAGTTCATGATTACGACGCCTCCTTTCCATAAATAGACAGGTGCAACAAGATTGCACAAAATTCTACCTTATTGTAACATAGTTCTTGGAAAAAGGAAAGGGATTCTTTTTATTTTTTCAGAATTTCCTGCCATTACCAAACTGGCAAATAATTTCCGGCAGCCGAATATTCGGCTGCCGGGAGAGTTACCCTTTGTTGATGAGGAGTTCTGCTTTTAAACCGTTATCGGTTTGCCGTAAAATGAGTTGGAGGTTTACGGTTGTGCCAATTCGTCCTTGGGCGGTGTTTTCTTCAAATTCGTAGGTTACATCGCAAAGGTACAACCCTTCTGAAATGGTGACATATCTTGTGATTTCCGTAGTTTTTAAAACGGCTTTGCTGTCTCGTTTCCAGTAGAGCCCATCGAAAGCACCCATAGCATAGTCCTGCAATTTGCTTTTGGGAACTACATATTGCATCAGTTTTTCATAATTGGCTTGAATTTCGGAATCGCGTTTGGAAGTAAATCCTACCCAGCAATCTAAAAAGGATGCCACAGTGCGATTCAGAGATTCTGTTTGCGCATCGGTGCAACCGGGGAGAAATTGATTCATATCCGTAGTTGCGTTAATGGTTACTTCTTCTCCTGCAGGGTTGAGCGTTGTGAGATTGGGTTGCCCCAAAAACGGGCCTGCCTCATAGGTAACCAAATAGGGAAGGTCGTATTCTTCGTACAGTTTTCCGAATAGGGAGTAGGGCACTTGCGTATCTACCACATAATCGGAAGACAGCAGGTTGCTAAAACTATATACCGCAAAATCAGCCGGGACGGTGAGGGTTACGGCATCGGTTTTTAGAAAGGAAAGGTCAAACTGTTCATGGGTCATCACCCATGGAGTAAGACCGTATTGCGTTTGCCCTTGCTGACAGAAAGTAACCACGCCCACAGTTTGCCGGTTGCACATAATGGAATAGACCTGGGTGGTATCATTGGATTCTTTCGGACGTTTTGCCAATGTGAACGGGGACTTGAGGGCATCCATTATAGTTTGCCGACATTGGTCTACCGTTTGTACATTGTGGTCAATTTGGTCAATTAAGGATTGAGAAGCGTCGCAAATATGTTCTGCAGTCAGTTGTTACAAATATTGTTGGGTGGTGACTTGCAGACGTGTGCGTTCATAAGTGTCGATAAAGTCCCAAAAAACGCACAAACCAATCGCTGCAAGGAGTAAAAAAACCAGAGCGTAAATGCCTAACGCCAGCGGAAAACGTCTCGATGTATGTTTTTTAACCATTTTCTTCACTACCTCCCTTGGGTAAGACTAAAAAGGTGGTAGGCACCGGACGGATTCCCACGAGGGAAGCGCAACTGTTGATATATTCGCCCTCGAACCACATCATGGAGGAAGAACCGCCGTCTAAATTGCAGGCATTGACTGCACCGTAGGATAAG
>JAZKZB010000178.1:0-17972 GCA_045612425.1 Faecousia sp. | reverse complement strand
CGTGATGCCAAGTATGGCATGACAGAAGATCAAATGGCCGGTGCGATCAACCGCCTTATGAATCTGGGTACCAAACATTTCGGCATCCATGCATTCCTCGCTTCCAATACCACCACCAATGAATATTATCCGGAACTGGCGGCCAATTTGTTCCGTTTGGCTGTGCGCCTTCGCAATGCCACGGGTGCGCATATTTCCTTTGTGAATCTTTCCGGAGGCATCGGTGTGGATTATCGTCCCGAGCAACCTTGCTGTGATATTGCAGTGATTGGCGAGGGAGTCCGGGAACGTTACGAACAGATTTTGACGCCCTGCGGAATGGACGACATTGCGATTTTTACAGAGTTGGGCCGGTACATGATGGCGCCTTATGGCCATTTGGTTTCTACGGTTTTGCATCAGAAGCATATTTACCGGGAATATGTGGGCCTGGATGCCTGCGCCGCGGATTTGATGCGCCCTGCCATGTACGGCGCATACCATCATATTACTGTGTTGGGCAAGGAAAATGCCATTTTGGACCATGTATACGACGTTACCGGCGGTTTGTGCGAAAACAATGATAAGTTTGCCATTGAGCGCAGTCTTCCGGAAATTGAAATCGGAGATATTTTGGTGATTCACGATACCGGCGCCCATGGCCATTCTATGGGTTACAACTACAACGGAAAACTGCGTTCTGCGGAAGTTTTGCTGAAAGAGGACGGCTCTTATCAGTTGATACGACGGGCAGAGACTCCGGCAGATTATTTTGCGACATTTGATTGTACGCCTTTCCGGTTCGGGGAATGATTTGTGCAAGGTACACAAAAATCAGAATATTTTTTCGGCACCCGAAAACGAAAATAAAACAGTTTTTTCATACTTCTTTTCCCGAATGTGTGCTATAATAGCAGTGGCAGGTAAACCTGTCAAAGCGCAACGGTAAAGGAGCCGCTATGAATAACAATATTTTATTTTTCCTCACGCCTAAGGCGATGTGCGATTATTTGTACGATGATTTTTCCATGCGTCAAGCATTGGAAAAAATGGAAACCGCTGGGTTTGCCGCCCTTCCGATTTTGAATCGAAGAGGGGAATATCGGGGGACTTTAACAGAAGGCGATCTTCTTTGGGGCATTAAGAATATGTGCTACATGGATATTCGCCAGGCAGAGGCCCATCGGATTATGGAAATTTCCAGAAGAAAAGACAATGTACCGGTTAGGGTGACCACTTCCATGCATGATTTGGTCAGTCGGGCCAGCAGTCAAAACTTTGTGCCGGTGGTAGACGATAAGGATACGTTTATCGGAATCGTGACCCGAAGCGCCATTATCAAATATTGCTCCCAGCGGTTATTCCAAGAGGATTGAAAAATTACATAAAAACACCCTGCATTTGGTGCAGGGTGTTTTTGTTATTTTTAGATTCGGGCAACGCCGGTGGTGCGGGCGGCTTCCGCAACAGCCTTAGCAACTGCGGGGCCGACGCGTTCGTCGAAGGCTGCGGGAATGATATAGTCAGCCGTCAGTTCTTCGTCGGAAATGAGGTTGGCAATGGCCATGGCAGCGGCCATTTTCATTTCTTCATTGATGTCGCTGGCGCGGACATCAAAGGTGCCACGGAAAATGCCAGGGAAAGCCAAAACGTTATTGACCTGATTGGGATAGTCGCTACGACCGGTAGAGACCACTGCCGCACCGCCGGCTTTGGCATCTTCGGGATAGATTTCCGGAGTGGGGTTGGCGCAGGCAAAGACAATGGAGTCCTTGGCCATGGTTTTGACCATTTCGGTGGTCAATGTACCGGGAGCGGAAACACCGATAAATACGTCGGCATTCTGAATGACATCGGCTAGTTTTCCGGTCTCCTGATTCAGGTTAGTTACTTGAGCCATTTCTTCTTTAATCCAGTTCAAACCCTCCCGTCCGGCATAGATGGCGCCGGTACGGTCGGTCATAATCACATTTTTGAATCCGGCGCTGAGCAAAAGTTTTACAATGGAGATAGCGGCGGCACCGGCACCGGAGGTGACGACTTTCACATCTTCTTTTTTCTTGCCAACAACTTTCAGAGCGTTGAGCAGGCCGGCCAAGGTGACAATGGCAGTGCCGTGCTGATCGTCGTGAAAAATGGGAATATCACACTTTTCTTTCAGTTTGCGTTCGATTTCAAAACAACGGGGGGCGGAAATATCCTCCAAATTGACGCCGCCAAAAGAGCCGGAGATCATGTAAATAGTATTGACGATTTCATCCACATCTTTGCTCTTGACGCACAGCGGGAATGCGTCTACATCACCGAAAGCCTTAAATAGAACGCACTTGCCTTCCATAACGGGCATGCCGGCTTCAGGGCCGATGTCTCCCAAACCTAAAACGGCGGTTCCGTCGGTTACCACAGCGCAGATGTTGTGACGACGGGTCAGGTCGTAGGATTTATTCACGTCTTTTTGAATTTCCAGGCAGGGCTGGGCAACGCCGGGGGTGTAAGCCAAAGAAAGGTCTTCCTTGGTGGAAACGGGCACGGTGGCGACGACTTCGATTTTGCCTTTCCATTCACCGTGCAGACGCAGAGATTCTTTCGCGTAGTCCATAATGATTTCCTCCTAAAGTTACCAATATATCGGTGCTTTTTATTTATTTTAGGATAGTGTATTTGCCAGCAAAAGTCAATGCAGTAACACGGACAAAAGCATAGCCACACAAAGGCCAAAAATTGCGCAAATTACCGAAAAACCGGGTTGTCAATTTGAGAGGGGAAAAGAGGATAAATCATTTTGGGTGTTATTGCTTTGGAAGAATTTGCTTAAACTACCGGAAAAATGCAATGATATTTTTGCGTAAAAAGGCAATGCTATGTTTGCAGCGGAAAATACCGCGCAAACAGTGAAAAGGAGAGAAAAGATTATGAAGAACAATAACCAGATCAACGTTCCTCAGGCACGTGAGGCCATGGACAAGTTCAAGATGCAGGCTGCTTCCGAAGTGGGTGTTAACCTGACTAACGGTTATAACGGCCATTTGACCTCTCGGGAAGCCGGTTCTGTCGGTGGCCAGATGGTCAAAAAGATGATTGAAGCTTACGAACAGGGTATGCAGTAATCATGAAAAAAACGGCTGACCGAATTTCGGTCATCCGTTTATCTATGAAGATTAATAGTTTTCTGCGTGAACTTCGAAATAACTTTGAGGATGGGCGCAGGTAGGACACAGTTCCGGTGCTTTGGTACCAACCACCAGATGTCCGCAGTTCCGGCATTCCCACACCTTTACTTCGCTCTTTTCAAAGACCTGTGCGGTTTCCACATTCTTCAGCAGGGCGCGGTAACGTTCTTCGTGATGCTTTTCGATAGCCGCAACCATACGGAATTTTTGGGCCAATTCGGGGAAACCCTCTTCTTCTGCGGTTTTAGCAAAACCGGCATACATATCGGTCCATTCGTAATTTTCGCCCTCTGCGGCATGGCCTAAATTCTCAGCGGTGTCGCCAATGCCTTCTAATTCTTTAAACCAGAGTTTGGCGTGTTCTTTTTCGTTGTCAGCAGTTTTGGTGAACAGGGCGGCAATTTGCTCAAAGCCCTCTTTTTTTGCTTTGGATGCAAAATAGGTGTATTTGTTGCGGGCCTGGGATTCGCCGGCAAAGGCTTCCCAAAGGTTTTTTTCGGTTTGCGTACCTGCGTATTTGTTAGCCATGGTATTACCTCCAAATAATGTAAAATAGGGGAAGGGATCTCCTGGAATGATTATAACAAAATTTTCCAAAAATTGCAATGTATTTTTCAGAAAGGCCAAGGGGTTTTCGGAAAGGAAAGCCCGGTGTTATTGTGTGCTGCGCAAAGCCCAAAAAGCCACGGCGCTGGCAGCGGCAACGTTCAAAGAATCTACACCATGCGCCATTGGGATTTTTACAGTATAGTCACATTGGGCAATGGTGTTTTCTGCCAAACCGGTTCCCTCACTTCCCAGAATGATGGCCAGTTTTTCTTCTGCGCGCAAGATGGGATTTTCAATGGAGATGGAATTTTCGCATAGGGCCATTGCAGCGGTTTTGAAACCCAAGGATTGCAGATAGGAAATATCCGGCTGGGGCCATTGGGACAGATATGACCACGGAATTTGGAATACCGTTCCCATACTGACTCTGGCGGAACGGCGGTAGAGGGGGTCGGAGCAGTCGGGTGTCAGCAATACTGCGTCCATACCCAATGCGGCAGCGCTTCGGAAAATGGCGCCCACATTGGTGGGGTTTTGGATGTTTTCTAAAATCACAATGCGTTTGGCTGTTTTTAAAAGCGTCTCTACCGTGCTAAGTTGGGGACGGTACATAGCGCAGAGCATTCCCCTTGTCAGGGCAAAACCTGTTAGTTGTGTCAGCACATCCAACGGTGCAGTGTAGATGGGAAGACCTTCACAACGCGCCAGCACTTCCTGGGCTTCGGCGTTGATATGGTTACGTTCCACTAAAAAGGAAACGGGAATACATCCGGCATCCAGCGCCCGGGCAATTACCTTGGGAGATTCGGCGATGAACATTCCTTTTTTGGGTTCAAAGCGGTTCAGCAACTGGGCTTCCGTCAACCGGGCATACACATCTAATTCCGGCGCCTGAAAATCTGTGATTTCCACAAAGTTCAGCATAAAAGGCTCCTTTACTCTGCTTTTTCCGAGGGTTTTAATGCGGTATACACATGGGCATAGGTTAAGGAAATGGGGTTTTTCCATGCATAGTGCAACAAAAACTGCAATCCCAAGGAAAGAAGATAGAAGACAAAAAATTGTATATTTTCTTCCATCGGTACGGATACGCCAAGGGCCGGAAGCAGAATATCGGCATAAGCCACGGCCATGATCATCAGTTCCAGCAAATAAAACCACCAAAAGTGCAAGTCCAGTTTGAATATTTTCATGCGGTTGCCTTTCATTAGGCGGCGACCTGCGCGAAGGGCATGGAGTGCGCCTCGTTGGGGTTGATCCATCAAAACAAACGGGCACAAGCGCAGGCGATAAAAAATGGGTAAACCGATAAGAAGACAGATTGCGGAGAATAAGATAGTAATGGGTAATGCGTGTTGCGATACAATTTCCACAATGGCATTTTCCAATACGGTAGCGTCCATGGTGTCTGCTTGGGAGAGCAAAGGCGTTAACTGGTCTACCATGGATTTAGACAGTGGGGTGATGGTATACAGAATTCCGGCAGCATAGGTACTGGCCATAATAATGCCAAAAGCAAACAACCCGATTAACAAAGAAAAACGGAGCACGGGACCGAATCTGCGAAATCCTTCCAAAAGGGTGCGGGGGGTTGCAGATGCGCCTTGGGCAATGTTTAGGGTAAAATACAGATACCCTATTTGCCAAAAGGGTAGGAAAACCGTATGCGCTAACCGAAGGATTGTTTGTAAAGTTGTTAAAATAGACCGAGTGCCTAATCCACTTAAGCCCGTAAGACCGTTGCTTTGTTGAGAAAGAAAAAATTCCAGAACAAATAGGAAGGCAGATAGCAAAGTGGTGACACCAATGTGAAGGCAGAGCAATCGCTTGGGATTGCAGGAGGCAGAGTTCAGGGAGTGGATAGCGTTTGCTTTTAGGGTTTGTGTGGTGGGAAATTCCATGTGCGTCCTCCTTTTCGATGTGTGTATCATAGTAACCGATGATTGGGGAAATAGCAAATCATTTTTTCCGGAAAGGTAGAAAAAAGAATTTTGTTATGCTATAATAGGGGTAAATATTGCTTACCCTGGAGGGATGTTATGGAATTAGGGCAACGAATTAAAGAATTGCGATTAGAAAAGGGGTTGTCTCAACGGCAGTTGTGCGGTGATGTGATTACCCGAAATATGCTGTCGCAAATTGAAAATGGAACAGCCAGACCGTCCATGGATACCTTATTTTATTTTGCGGAAAGATTGGATAAACCGGTGAGTTTCTTTCTGGAAGAAAATGCGGTGACTTCCCCGAATCAGGAGATCATGGTGCAGGTTCGAGAGGCTTATGAAACGAAAGATTTTCCTCAAGCGGTGGCATTATTAAAGCAATATCAGAGTCCGGATGAGACTTTTGACAGAGAAAAGGATTTTTTACTGCTGATGGCGAAATTGCAGATGGCTGAAAATGCTTTAAAAGAAAACCGAATTCCTTATGCGAAAACTTTGCTGGAGGAAATTCATGGATGCGATTGCCCCTATTTGCCGGCGGATTGGAATCAGCGGTATGGGTTTTTATGGGCCAGAGCGCATGGGGAAGACGGAGAGATTTCTCAACTGCCCGATGTGGATGATGTTCTCTTTCATAAGGCGCGTATTGTTTACGGTCAGGGGAATGCTTTGCGGGCAATGGAGTATTTGCGGGCTATGGAGAATCGAGAATTGGAAACGGTGCGACTGTTATGGGCGGATTGCTTTTTGAGCCAAGGAGAATATTTACGGGCTGCGGAAGAATATCGGGCTTTGGAAAATGCTTTGGGGCGGACTGTCTATGAGAAACTGGAGCAGTGTTATCGCGCCATGGAAGATTATAAATTGGCGTATGAATATGCCTGCAAGCAAAAGGGATAAGAAATATAGATATATCAAGGATTTTTGTGAGGCTTTTGCTTGCAAAATTTGGGAGTTTGTGTTATACTGCAACCGGATATGATTTATGTTGAAAATCACAATAAATTTGAGGAGGCAATGCAATGACATCGGCAGAAAAGAAAGAATTGCAACTGACCGCCTGCAAGGTTCGTATGGGGATTATTGAATCCACTTATGCGGCAAAGTGCGGCCACCCCGGCGGAAGTTTGTCCGCTGCGGACATGTTTACTTATTTGTACTTTAAGGAATTGAACGTTGACCCCAAGAATCCCAAAATGGAAAGCCGGGACCGGTTTGTTTTGAGTAAGGGTCATACCGCGCCGGGGCTGTATTCCGCTTTGGCTTTGCGGGGATTCTTTCCTGTGGAAGATTTGAAAACATTGCGTCGTATTGACAGTTATCTTCAGGGCCATCCCAATATGAACACGGTGCCCGGTGTGGATATGTCCACCGGTTCTTTGGGTCAGGGCGTTTCCGCTGCTGCCGGTATGGCATTGGCTGCCAAGCAAACCGGCAATGCCTGCCGGGTTTATACCCTGCTGGGTGATGGCGAAATTCAGGAAGGCCAGTGCTGGGAAGCCTTTATGTTTGCTGCTCACTACAATCTGGATAATTTTGTTGCCATTATCGACAATAACGGTTTGCAAATCGACGGTGACGTGGCGAAAGTCATGAGCCCGTATCCCATTGTGGATAAATTGCAGGCTTTCGGATTCCATGTGGAAGCCATTGACGGCCATGATTTTGATGCCATTGAAAATGCGCTGAATACTGCAAAAACAGTAAAGGGACAACCTACGGCCATTGTGATGAAAACCGTGAAGGGCAAGGCGGTTTCTTACATGGAAAATCAGGCTGGTTGGCACGGCAAGGCTCCCAATGATGCCGAATATCAGCAGGCAATGGATGAATTGAATGCGCTGTATGCGGAATTGGAGGGTAAATAATATGGCTGATGTTGTAAAAATTGCAACCCGGGATGCCTACGGTAAGGCGTTGGCAGAACTGGGACAGGAAGTGGACAACTTAGTAGTATTTGATGCCGACTTGGCAGGGGCAACGAAAACCTCTGTGTTCCAGAAAGCGTTTCCGGACCGTCATTTTGACTGCGGTATTGCAGAAGGCAACATGATAAGCGTTGCTGCCGGCGCTGCCACCATGGGATTGGTGCCTTTTGCATCCAGTTTTGCTATGTTTGCGGCAGGCCGTGCATTCGAGCAGGTGCGTAATTCCATTGGGTATCCGCATTTGAATGTGAAAATCGGCGCTACCCACGGCGGTATTTCCGTAGGCGAAGACGGAGCAAGTCATCAATGCTGTGAAGATTTTGCCCTGATGCGTTCTATTCCCGGAATGACTGTGATTTGCCCCGCCGATGGGGAGGAAGCCAGAATGGCAGTGCGGGCAGCCTATGCCTTTGATGGTCCGGTATATCTGCGGTTTGGACGGCTGGCGGTTCCGGAATTCCACGAAAAGAATTTTAACTTCCAAATCGGCAAGGGCGAAGTGCTTCGGGATGGTAAGGATGTGGCCATTATTGCCAACGGTTTGCTGGTATATGAAGCCATTCAGGCAGGAGAAATGCTGGCACAGATGGGCATTGATGCCATGGTCATTAATATGGCTACCATTAAGCCTTTGGATGAGGAATTGGTGCTGTCTGCTGCTAAAAAGTGCGGGAAGATTATTACCTGCGAAGAGCACTCTGTCATGGGTGGTTTGGGTGAAGCGGTTGCCGGTCTTTTGGCAGAAAAATTGCCGACGCCCGTTCGAAAAATCGGTGTCAACGATGAATTTGGCCATTCCGGTCCTGCAAAGGATTTGTTAAAGGCATTTGGCCTGGATGCAGACAATATTGTGAAGGTCGCGAAGGACTTTTGCGGAAAATAAAGGGTAAGGGTGCGTCCTGCGCACCCTTTTTCCATGGCGGAGGTATCTATGAGTAAAAAGTGGAGCAGATTGGGTCTGCGTGTCAATAAAACCAAACGGAGCAAAACATCGTTGATTGTGACGGCTGTTACGGCGGTTTTGGTTGCGATTGGGATGATTTGGTTGCTTTCCAGCGGAGCATCTTCCGATTATATGGATTTGATGCGGTGCCTTTTTTACAATGCGTACGTTGTGCCGATTGTGATGTTGCTTGGCGGTTTGGCGGGAGGCATTTTTGGGGTTCTGGCCATTGTAAAAAAAGAGCCTTATAAGTGGAGCATTCCAGCCGTGATATTGGGCGCAATTTTTTTGGCAATGGGCGTTTACGCTACGATTCAGGTATATGTGATTTTATCTTAAAAGTACGGTCCATCTTTGGGATGGACCGTACTTTTTTTGTATAAAAGGTTGCAATAGCGGGAGAAATTTGGTAAAATGTACGTAAGTATTTTTGGGAGGCAGGCCATGAATGACGAAAGTTTGAAATATCAAATTGGCGCAAACATTTCCGCATACAGAAAGCGGGAAGGGTGGACGCAGGCAGGCTTGGCAGAAAGATTGAACTATTCTGACAAAGCCGTTTCCAAATGGGAACGGGGAGAATCTGTGCCCGATGTGCTGATTTTGGCGAATATGGCAGAACTGTTCGGCATCACCGTGAATGAGTTGCTCATTGACCCCAATGCGCTGCCGGAAAAGACCGGAGCCGTACAAAATGCAATGGGGCACATGGTGGAAAAGACCTTAAAGCGTAAGGCAAATAAGAATATCATTTTGGGCCTTTCTTCCGTTTTAGTGTGGTTTGTAGCCATGCTGATTTTTGTGGTATTGGATACCATTGAGATTCCCAACAGTTGGCTGGCATTTTTCTTTGCGATTCCTGCTGACGGCATTGTGATGTTGTGTCTGCGTTCTGCATGGCATGATTTTCGTTGGAACCGTGGATTGGTATCGGTGATTATGTGGGGAATGCTGTTGAGCCTGTTTATGTCTTTGTTGTTTATTTGGGACATCAATGTGTGGCGGGTGTTTTTGCTGGGGATTCCCGGTCAGGTAGCCATTTTGCTTTGGGGAAGACTCTTCCGTCAGGAAAGAGGCATGGAAAATCATGGATAAGCAGAGTTTACGCAGGGAAATCCGGCAAAAAAAGCGGAACATGACCCAAGAGGAAATCGAGATTGCAAGCGAAAAACTGGTGAGACAGTTTTTGACCTCTGCCTGGTATGGTGAGGCGAAAACCATTTACGGATATTTGCCGTATAATCAGGAGGTGCGCACCGTTCCCATTTTAGAGCAGGCGCTACGGGATGGGAAACGGGTAGCGGTGCCGAAAGTGTACGGTGAGGAAATGAAATTTATTTACCTGGAGGATTTGCGACAGGTAGAAATCGGATATTGTGGCATTCCGGAACCCATTGCAGACGGGCCGGTGGCAGAAGATACCAAAGCCTTGGTGCTGATGCCGGGCCTGGCCTTTGATCGGTTGGGGAACCGGATGGGTTACGGTGGAGGATTTTACGATAAATTTTTGGAAAAGGAACCGGAGCATCCCACAGTGGCGCTTTGCTACGCCTTTCAGATGGTGGAAGAAATTCCCGTGGAGGTTTACGATAAAAAGGTAGACTGGGTGTTTTGGGCATAAATAGGAGAAAATCATGGAGTGGTTTGCGGTTTTGCTGGTAGCAGCGGTCATATTTGGCCTTTGCTTTCTTTTTGATAGAGGATTTCAAAAGATCTTTCGGAGCAAAAAACAACATAAAAGCGGATTGTCTGTGGGGCTGAATAAGAAATACGGAGCATTTGGCTTGATTTTTACGGTGCTGGGCGTGAGCGCATTGTTTGCAGGCTGGGGAGCGCAATGGATTTTGTTTGTCGGTGGAATTTTGATTTTCCTGGTAGGCATTTGTCTGGTAATCTATTACATGACTTTCGGAATTTTCTATGATGAGGATGGCTTTCTGCTGACGACATTTGGCAAAAAAAGTACTGCATACGCTTATGAAGAGATTTCGCAGCAGCAACTTTACAATAGTTACGGAAATATTGTGATTGAATTGCAATTACGTGACGGACGGACAGTACATTTGCAGGCGAACATGGTGGGGGTGTATCCTTTCCTGGACAAGGCGTTTGCCGGTTGGTGTCGTCAGAAGAACATTGCCCCGGAAACATGCACATTTTACGATCCGCAGAATAGTTGCTGGTTTCCTACGGAAGAGGAGAAATGATGCATATACCAAAAGGAAATACAGACCAAGTGGAATTGGTCACTTTTCAGCAGGCCCTTGCTTGCGCAGAGACGCCTTCGCCGGATTATGATGTGCAAAAATGGATTTATGCGCCCAATTTTTATTCGGAGTATCGGTATCTTTTGGGTACAAGAGGGCAGAAGCCTTTGATATGCATTGGCATCAATCCATCCACTGCCGAACCGGATCATTTGGATAACACATTGAAATCGGTGGAGCGCATTGCGTTGGGCAACGGGTTTGACAGTTTTTTGATGTTTAATGTTTATGCGCAGCGGGCTACGGATCCCGATGCCATGGAAAAAACTTGCAATTTGCGGTTACATAAGGAAAATATGGAAGCATTTCGCTATGTGCTTTCTATTTCCGAGGCGCCGGCAGTTTGGGCTGCCTGGGGCGCTGTGATTGAAAAACGGGATTATTTATCCCAATGTGTTCGGGATATGGTTCTTTTGGGGCAGGAATACCATGCCAGATGGTATTGCGCCGGAGAGATAACTAAAAAAGGACATCCCCATCATCCGTTGTATTTGCGTAAGGATGAAAAACTGAAATCTTTTGACATTGTCGGCTATTTAGAAAGTAGATAAGGAGGCGGTATCATGGAGGGCAAGGATTGCGATACTTGTTGGTATTATGATTATGACGAAGAATACGACGAGTATAACTGCATGATGGATTTGGATGAGGATGAAGCATATCGTTTTTTCTCTTCCGGAAAAAACTGCTGTCCTTATTACCGTCAAGGTGACGATTATACACTGGCAAGGAGACAATGATGAAAAAACATTGGTGGATTGTAGGGGTGCTTTTACTGGTGTTATCGGCTTGCACCGCCCAAACGGAAACTCCCGCCCCGGGACTGTATTTGCCCGGTTCTTTTTTGGAAACGCAAACGGACGGGGCGGTAAAGGGATACCCTTTGCCTGAGGCAGGATTTGACGCGGTGGTACCCATTGCGGATGGTGCTTTGCTTTTGCGAGGAGATCGGTTGCAACGGCTGCAAGGTGAAAATCTTGTGTCGATAGAGGAACGAGAACTTCCCGGAGAAGTCCTTTGCGTCGATGAATGCGGTGTGGTTTGCTATGGGCAGGAAACCAAATCTTTGGTGTTTTTTGGCGCAGATATGAAAGAAAAGGGACGGCTGCAACTGCCGGAAGAAACGGTGGGCATGCCCTGTTTCACGGAAAATCGGGAAATCGTTTATTATTGTACTTCTGTCGGGGTATTTCAATTGGATATGCATACCGGCATTACCCGGTTGTTGCGCCAGCAGGAAAATCCGTGGCAAACCGTGAGTGGAGTTTACTGCAACGGAACGGTTTTGCGATGTGAAGTGAAAACTGCAGAGGGAAAAACTGCCGTGCAGTTTTTTAGCACAGAAGATGGGGAGAGTTTGTATGAATCGGAATCTGTGCAAACACTGGTGACTTGGGGCGATGCATGGCACTTGCCGTCTGATCGCAGTTCTGTGCCCCAGTATTTGGTGGGAATGGGAGAGCAGATTTATTGCTTATGGCCGGCACAAGAGGCGCAGAGCACATTTGTTTTGCCCCAGCAGAACGTGATTATGACTTTCAGCCGGGTAGATGACGGTGTAGCGATAGAGGGCTATCAACTTCCTGAGGGAATTCGCAAATGGGAAATCACCCTTACGGGGTTGGCAGATGTACGAAGTTTGCAAGTGGATGGGTCGGGACGGATTTGGTTTTTGGCCAAAGATACCCAAACCGGGAAAGATTTGATTTGTAAATGGGATTTTGCATCTTCTACTGTGAAGGATGAAGCATCCTATCTGCAACCTTATTATACCGAACAAAACTGGGATGAGCAGGCTTTGGAAGCCGTAAAATCGGAATTTGCGGAATTGGGAAATGCTTATCAAATAAATTTCTTGCTTTGGCAGGAGGCAATGGGGCAGGTTCCTGATGGATATGAGGTGGCTGGGGAATATTTGGCGCAGGCCTATGCCCAAGCGCTTCCCAAATTGGAAACAATCTTGAATGGGATTCCAAAAGGAATTTTGGAAAACTTAGGGGACGGTGTTTTCACTGTTTGCTTGGTACGTGACTTGGGGGGAGAACCTGCTTACGGTACGCCTGCAAATCCTGGGTGCGTGCAATACTGGCAAAACGGACAACCTTATTTGGTTTTGACCATGGGGCAGAATATGGAATTGGATTTTTATCGGGGGCTATATTATGCCATGGAATACAAGATGCTAAGTACCAATTCCCTTTTTTATGAATGGAATACATTGAATCCGGAAGGGTTTGTTTATGATGGTAATTACAAGAATTATGTAAACCATAAGGACAGTCCTTACTTACAAGAGTCCCAACGGGCATTTGCAGACAGTTATTCTATGACCTATCCTCGGGAGGATCGGGCCAGTCTGTTTGCCCATGCTTGTGTTTCCGGCAATGGGGCGCTGTTTGGAAGTCATATTATGCAAGTCAAATTGCAATTACTGTGCAGAGGAATTGATGTGGTATTTCAGCCCGAGTGGGCGGAGCAACCTTTCCCGTGGGAGCAGTATTTGAGAATTCGCTAAAGCGGGGGAAATCATATATAAAAACGGGGCGTCCCCTCTAAGGGACGCCCCATTAAGTGCGTTATTTGCGTTTTTTATTTGCTCATTTTCTGGGCAATCGCAGTTTGTAAATGTTCCAGTACGTTCCGGTCGGCTTCCGGACGTTCCAACAAGGCCATCATTAAACCCTCCATGTCGGGTTTATACCGATGGGAGAAAGATGTATTGGCGAAATATTCTTCGCGGGTCATGGTGGGCAGGAATGTTCTGCCGTAAGTTTTGCTGCGTTTTACCACACCGGCTTCCCGAATGGCACCTTTGCGAAGCAAACCGTTCAGGAGAATATGCACAGAACTGTCTTTCCAAGTTTTGTCTGCGTTGCGAGCAAGGAAATCGCTACGGGATAGTTCTCCACCGTCCTCCCAAAGGACGTCCATGATTTCCATTTCGCTTTTTGTCAATACCATTACGGGTACCCCCTTTATTGCTGACAGTAATGTCATCTTTCCACCTATTATATATGGGCGGGGGCGGTTTGTCAATTACCCTTTTGCAAAAAAATGAAATTATTTTGCCCGGTTGCTTGGGAAAAACAGTAAAAAGTATGGACATTCGGAACTTTTTATAAATTGAAAGAGGAAAATATTTCCTTTTTTGGACGCAAGGCGACATCAAAAAAAGAGGCGTTTCCAAACAGGAAACGCCTCGTAAAATCAGGACTTTGGCATCAGAGTGTCTACCAAAAATTGGTGGTTTTTTTCATAATCGGGGACCAAACAGTAGGGAATGGTTCCGATTGCGTTGGGACCGGTATCGTAATAAGAACCGTCGATGGGAATTCTTTGCTGGGAAAGGCTTCCGCCGGAAAGAAGGGGGAACAGATTGGTGGCAAGATTCATAATTTGCTCATTGGACATATCTGTGGCAATCAAAGGCAAAACGCTCATAAGCAGGGTGTGCAGTTCGCTGAAACTGCTACCCTTGCAGGAGTTTATGATGGCCATTATGACTCTGCGCTGCCGTTCTGTTCGGTCATAGTCACCGTTACCAAAAGCACGAATACGGGAATAGATTAAAGCCTCTTCGCCGTTGAGATGGTTGACTCCGGGAGGGATATAAAGTTCATATGTCTCATAGATATAGTCGGATTCCTGTTGGGTCACTTCTATCGTGACACCGCCGATCATATCAATGATTTTGGAAAAACCGCTTAAGTCCACTTCGATAAATCCGTCGATTTGAATGCCGAAGTTTTCCATCATGGTGCTTTTCAGCAAAGGCATCCCGCCCAACGGATAAGCGGCGTTCATTTTATTGCCACCGTAGCCGGGGATTTGTACATATAAATCCCGCATGAAAGAGGTGAGAGTGATTTTTTTACTTTGCTTGTTAAAGGTGCAAAGAATCATGGCATCGGAGCGTGTGAGGTAGTTTTCGTCTTCCCGACGGTCCTGACCTACCAGCATGATGTTGACAATATCCTTATGGGCAATTATGGTGGCGAGGTTTTCCGGCTTATCCACATCGTCAGGGTTGATGATTTCTCCATCAAAGTCATCCGGAAGTTCCGGCGGTACATATTCTGTGGTGGGGAGTTGACCGTTGAGACTTGGACGACGGATTTGACTTAGCAGATATTCCACATAGACCGTGGCAGTGATCAATAGCGTAAACACAATGGCTAAGAATGCGCAAAGAGTAATCAAACCAATACGCGCCCACGGCCAAGAGGCAACCATTCGCCCCGCGGTTTGCAGTCGGTATAAAATTGGATGGTTTTGTTTCATACAAACGCCTCCGCTTTGCGCATAAAATCTTCCAAATACTATTATAAAGGAAGCGAAAGAAAAAAGATAGAGTGATTTTATACAAATTTCCAGAGTTTCCTTTTGTAATAGTGTATCAAAAGCGAAGTGTTTTATTCTTCCGTATCTATTTCCGATTCTAAAGTTAGGCTATCTGCCAGACGGCAGATAAAGGTAGCATTGGTAGGGCGGGAAAGGCTTTGTGTTTGTTCGCACGGAAAATAAAGTTGCCAAAGTTGGTTATCGCGATGTTCCCATGCAATCGTAATGGCGCTACGGATGGAACGTTCAATTTGTACTGCGGTGGCCCGAAATATGGAAGCAACGCCCGGATAAAGTTCTTTTGTAATGGATTGGTCCGAATGTTGTGACATTTGGAGAATTGCTTCTCGGAGATAACCATATCCCCGGAGTTTGGCGGGGACACCTAAGCGCAGAAGTAAATTGGTTACGGTGGTTCTGGGGTCTGCATGGAGCGCGGGGGAAGGCTGTATACTTTGCCTTAAATCGGAAACCCGGGCAACGATGGCAGAGGCATCGCAAGGCTTTAACATGATATATCCGATCCCTAATCGCTGGGCGGATTCTAAGGTATAATCGCTTAGGTAACGGGTCGTTGCCAAGGTTTTCGGTGTTTGCTGATGTTGAGAGGCACGTTGGAGCAAGGTAATGCCATCAATGCCGGGAAGCATAAAATCCAAGATAAAGATGTCCGGGCGGAAGGATAAAAGCAGTTCCAGGGCTTCTGTGCCGTCCCTGGCAGTTCGAACGGTATAGGCGCTGTGGAATAATTGAGCCAAACAGTTGCGCAAGTCATCAGCAGAGTCGGCAATAAGCAGTTTTGGCTTTTCCATAGATGGTACCTCCCGGGAGTATCTGTTGTACATAGCATATCACAGAAAGGGCGGCTTTTCAATTTAGGAAGGCCTTGGAAATTTCGACTTTTTTCGACAAAAAAACCTGCCGGCAAAGACCGGCAGGCAATGGGATTGTTTAGTTGTGGGGGCGTTCTGCTAAAGTCAGTTGCACTTCCACGATTTGCTGATTACGCAAAATCGTGACGGTAATTTTTTGCCCCACGGTGAAATTGCGCATGGCTTTGTCCAGAGTTTCAACGGAGGTGACTTTGTAATGATCCATGGCCATAATTACGTCGCCTGCGCGAATACCTGCCCGTGCGGCGGCACTTCCTGTATCTACACCCTGCACATAAGCACCGAATCCGGACACCAGGTTGGTGACGGTAACACCCATATAAGGAGCGGAAACATAGCCATTGGTAATCAACTGCTGGATTTTATCCGAAATGTCGTCCATGGGGATGGCAAAGCCTAAGCCTTCGATGGTAGAGCCGTTGGAGGTGAGGCCGGAGATTTTTGCAGTGGTGATTCCCACCACTTCCCCTTTCATATTGAAAAGAGGGCCACCGGAGTTGCCGCTGTTGATCGCAGCGTCGGTTTGGAGCATATTCATCATGCTTCCGTCTGTGGAGATAAAGCGCTCTTTGCCACCGATATACCCCACAGTTAACGTGGAAGAGAGCGTACCTAAGGGATTGCCAATGGCCACAACTTGATCGCCTACGATTAAATCATTACTGCTCCCGAGTTTGGCGGCGGGCAGGTCGGTGGCATCTACTTTTAAAAGAGCAATGTCATTGCGGTCATCATAGCCTTTGACTTGGGCTGTTAAGGTAGTGCCGTCGTGTAAGGTGACGGTTACCCATTCTGCGCCGTCAACGACGTGGTAGTTGGTCATAACATAACCGTCAGTGGAAATGATAAAGCCGGAACCGGAGGAACTGCCTGCGCTGGTGGTGGATACAATGGATACGACGCTATTGACACATTTTGCATAGACTTGCGCAGGGGTTAGACCGTCGGCAGAGACATTGGGTGTGCCGGAGATAGAGTTGCCGTTGCCGGTATAAGAGGTATCGTCAATCTGATCTTGCAGATACTGAATTTGGGCGTTGTAATAATGAAAAAGGTTGGTGTTTTGTTGATTATAATAACGGGATAAACCATATGCGGTGATACCGCAACCGGCGGTAACCAAAGCCAAAACCAGCAAAGAGCAAAGAATGTATTTGGCAACTTTTAAAGCCTTGCCGGAAGATTTTTTCTTTGGGGGATTTTCCTCCATCGGTTCGTCGGTTTCAGGGATTTCTTCGCAGGCAGAGACGGAGAAATTCTCGCAATATTCCGCTGTCGGAATTTGCTCTGTTACAGGTTCCTGAGGTGCTTCGGGAATGGATTCAGATTCCTGCATGGGTTCTAAATTCTGATTTTCTAAATTTTCCATGGTATATCCTCCCAACGGGCTTGATAAAATAACAATAAAAAACAATTGTGAAAGAAATTTGTACGCGGTGGAAATGAATTGTAAACTTCTATGTAATTGTATTGCACATTTAAACATATCATACTAATTTTTTGTTTATACGTCAAGATAAAAGGATAGAAAAAAGCGGCAACCATGGTTGCCGCTTAAGAAGGATTACTTTTTCTGAAAGGACTTGCAGTCGGTGCATTGATCCATGGTAGGGTTGGTTTCGTGGGTGCCCACCAAAATGCGATCCAGAGAGCAGAAGTTCTCATTATCACAGTGGTATGCGCACTGCTGAACGGTACACTCGATAGATTTATTAGCCTTGCAATTCATAATTTGTTCCTCCTTTTGTTTGGGTTTCAAAGATAGTATGGACAGAAATGCGGAAAGTATGATGGCAAAAAGCGGGATTTTTTATTTATGAATTTCATTGTATTATGAACGGAATAAAAAGTGACCTCTGCGAAAGCAGAGGTCACAATTGTTTGAAACAAAAATTACTTCAAAGCCTCTTCAACAGCAACAGCCACGGAAACGGTCATACCGACCATGGGGTTGTTACC
>JAZKZB010000177.1:0-7275 GCA_045612425.1 Faecousia sp. | reverse complement strand
CATGCAGTTGCCTAATGCCCCGTCCCGGCTGATTGTCCGGGGTGAAGTGTTCATGCCTAAGAAAAATTTCGAGGCTTTGAACGCCCAACAGGAGGCTGAGGGAAAACCCTTATTTGCAAACCCAAGAAATGCGGCGGCCGGTTCTTTACGCCAGTTGGATTCCAAAGTTACGGCCAAACGTGGACTGGACATTTTGATCTTTAACGTTCAGATGGCAGAAGGTATGGAGTTTGAATCCCATGAACAGTCGTTGATTTTTTTGGAATCTCTGCGCTTTAAAGTTGTGCAGAGCATTTTGTACCGAAAGCCGGAAGATGTGGTCAGACGCGTTATGCAAATCAATGAAGAAAGGGAATCCTTTTCCTGCGATATTGATGGCGCGGTGATTAAGGTGAACTCTCTTGCCCAGCGCGTCCGTATGGGCGCAACCGCAAAATGTCCCAGATGGGCTGTGGCCTATAAATATCCTCCGGAAATTAAACAGACCGTAGTGGAAGATATTGTGATTCAAGTTGGGCGTACCGGCGTATTGACGCCTAAGGCAGTTGTAAAACCGGTTCGATTGGCAGGCACAACGGTGACCAATGCCACGCTCCATAATCAGGATTTTATCAGCCAGCGAGATATTCGCATCGGGGACACAGTTAGCATTCGCAAGGCCGGAGAAATCATTCCGGAGATTTTAGAGGTAGATTTGCGCAAACGACCGAAATCGGCCATGCCGTATTGGATTCCCTCTCGGTGTCCGGTATGCGGTGCCCATGTGGAAAAGGATGATGACGGCGCATTTATGCGATGCACAGGGGCAGAGTGTCCGGCACAACTGAGTAGGAATATTGCGCATTTTGTCAGTCGGGATGCCATGGACATTGAGGGATTGGGCATTAACATTGTGGAAGCCTTGATTGAGAAAGAATTGATCAGTTCTCCTGCTGACATATATTATCTGACATTGGAAGATGTGAAGAGTTTATGGCAAAAAGGGGAGACGGCGGCGAAAAAACTGCTCAATGCCATTGAAGAGAGCAAAAAAGCCGATGTCAGCCGTTTGATTTATGCCTTGGGGATTCGTCAGGTTGGGGCGAAAACCGGAAAGGTTTTGGCATCTACATTTGGGAATTTAGATGCGTTGATGTTTGCCTCTTTGGAGGAATTGACACAGATACCCGATGTGGGAGAAGTGACTGCACGGAATATATACAATTGGTTTTCTCAGCCTCAGTCCATGCATATGGTACAACGACTGCGTGAAGCCGGTGTAAACTTCCAAAGCCTGCGGGAGATTGCAGACAATCGATTTGCCGGAATGACTTTTGTGCTTACCGGGGCGTTGCAAATGTTTACCCGTGAGGAAGCGACGGAAAAAATCGAACTGTTTGGCGGGAAAGCCTCCGGCTCTGTATCGAAGAAAACGACTTATGTGGTGGTTGGCGAAAATGCAGGTTCGAAAGAACGAAAAGCCATCGAGTTAGGAATACCAATCTTGACAGAAGAGGAATTCTCACAGATGCTGAATTAGAAAAAACACCCGGATTTTCCGGGTGTTTTCTTATAGGGTAAAATCTTCTGTTTGGAATTTGTCGAAATCCAAGGGTTTTGCCTTTGTGGGAATCCGTTTTAAAGGGTCGTAATCAAATTTGTGGCACTTACGCGCAATATCGATGACACCCCGCTTGATACAAAGCACCTGGCCGTCATCAATTCTGACTGCGTGGGCGCAATAGGCGCAGGATTTTTCTATTTTCTTTCTAAAAAACATAGGAAACCCTCCAATCTTTCATCTATTATACATTAATCTTTTTGAAAATGCTATCTTTTTTTTAGAAAATTGGAGGAGATATGGTGTTAATATGGGAATGCCGAGTGAAAGTATGGGAATCCATGCCGGAATTGTCCATTGCATATCCACAGGGAAGAGATAATGTTGCAACGCCCATGCAAGGAAAATGCTCATAGAGCATTGCATGATTTTTCCGGGTAGATAATACCCCAAACCGAGTCCGGCAGTAACGGATACGGTTTGCATCAGGACGCAAATTCCGCCAAATCCAAGAAAGGCGGATGCCAGAATAAATTGTTGGCCTGCGCATATTCCGTTTCCAAGTTCGCTGAAGCCGTTGGTCAACTCCAGAAATCCTGATAGAATCAAGGAAAGAGAGGGCGGAAAATACCATAAAATCCAACGTTGCAAAAAGGTAAGTATGATGCGGAAAAGCAGAACCCAACCACATACCTGGGCAGTAATGATGACCGCCTTTTTTAAGGAATCGGATGGACTGATATGTGCTTCGGATGTCTTTATGACAGCGGTCAGCGGTGCTTTCGGCAACAAAAAGGCAGTCAATAGGGCGGATAAAATATGGATTCCCCATAACCACCATGCAATGGATGAATTTGAAAACAGAATCCCTATGATGCCGAACAAAAAAGCAGGCCCTGCGTTGCTCACAAAACCCAGCATTCGTTTGCTCTGGTCTTTGGATAAAGAGCCACTCCGATACCCATCTGCTACAGCCTGCGCGCCGGTGGGATAACCGCCAAGAAGCCCAATCAGAAACAGCGACTCTCCGCCCTGTGGAATCTGTAGAAGTTTTCCTAACGGTCTTAACCATTTGATTTTCTTTCCGGACAAATTTCCCGTAAGCAAAATGGATAAGAAAAAGAATGGAAACAAGGAAGGAATTACGGTTAGAACACAAAGTGCAATGGCATCCTGGGCGCCTATCAAGGCAGTTTTTGCGTCTAAAATCAGCATTAACATTCCCAATGCGGGGAAAAGACTTGTCCATAATGTTTTCCGCAAAGATTATCACCTCAAAAGAATCTATGCGCTTGTCTGCAATTTCATCCCATTGATTGCATAAGGTTTCAAAAAGGAGGTGTTGGGATGAGAGCAAAGCGAGGAATTTTAGAACGCATCTCAACTATGGTGGATATTCAAGACGAGCCGTTGCCGGGGATTCCGTTGGTGGAAATTGCTGGTTATGGACGGGTTTTAATTGAAAATCATTTTGGAGTTGCAGAGTATGGGGAAAACTGTATCCGTGTTCGCGTCAAATATGGATTTATTTGTGTTTGCGGTAGAAATTTGGTGCTCAATAAGATGATTAAGGGGCAGTTGGTTATCACCGGTGATATTGAAACCATACAGTTGCAAAAAGGGGTGTAAATAATGGATATTTGGCATTCGCTTGGCGGTATGGTGGAATTACAAATTGGGAGCGCCGACAGCGCAGGCTCACTAAATGCGCTGAACCAGGCAGGAATTCATGTTTTTGATGTAAAAGGACAGGATGAATTTACATCCACAGTTACCATTTTGAGAAAAGATTGGAATCGGGGGATGTTGTTATTACAAAAAAGAGGAGATTTGGTGAAGGTTCATCAAAGGAAAGGATTTTATTGGCGTCTGACCGGGTGGTTAAAACGACCCGTTCTTATTTTTGGCCTTTGTTTCTTGATGGTTTTGGGTTGTTATATACCATCCAGAGTATTGTTTGTGCGTGTGGAGGGGAATGCCTCTGTTCCGGCCAATCTGATTTTGGAAAAGGCATCGCAAGCCGGTATATATTTTGGAGCATCTCGAAGAGCC
This sequence comes from Faecousia sp., assembly GCA_045612425.1. Lineage (GTDB taxonomy): Bacteria > Bacillota > Clostridia > Oscillospirales > Oscillospiraceae > Faecousia. Next base: position 3,683 of record JAZKZB010000177.1, on the reverse strand, counting down.
GTGAGAAGTGAAAAGATGAAAAATTCCCTCTTGGAATTATTGCCACAATTACAATGGGCAGGTGTGAACACAAAAGGGTGTGTTGCGGTTATCACTGTTCGGGAACGGCCAAATACACCATCTGTTTCTTCTCCAAAAACCGGTGTTAGCAGTTTGGTTGCCTCCCGGGATGGCGTGATTGAATCCTGCATTGCCACAAAGGGTAATCTGGTTTGCAAGGTTGGTCAGGCGGTGACTGCGGGACAAACTTTAATTTCCGGTTATACCGATTGCGGTCTTTCCATACGGGCAACCAATGCCGAGGGTGAGATTTTCGCTCGAACCAATCGCACACTGCAGGTCTTTGCCTTGGAACAATGCCTGAAAAAAACTGAACGTGTGGAAGAAATTCAAAAATACAGCATTATTTTTGGAAAAAATCGAATAAATTTATCAAATGGTAGTGGAATTTTGGATACCACTTGTGATAAAATATACGAAGAAACGTATCTACAGTTGCCCGGTGGTTTTCGGCTACCGATTATACTTGTGACAGAGACATGGGTTATTTACCGGAATAAATCAACGCAGGTGGATCCACAAGTGTTGGAAAATCAATTGACACGGTTTGCCCAAACTTATCTGAATCATACCATGGTTGCCGGTCAAGTGCTCAATGCAGAAGAAACGATGAACGGTGGATCTTTACATGGTGTATACGACTGCCGGGAAATGATTGCAAAAGTGAAAGAAGAGGAGACGATACCGCCCAATGGAAAATGGAACGGAACGTAATATCAATGCGGAGCGATTGGAAGATTTAATAGCGGTTTTTGGGTCTTTTGATGAAAATATGAAGCGGATCGAGGATGCGCTGAATGTTACCATTGTCAATCGCGGTACAGAACTGAAAATTACCGGAGACCCTGAGCAGGTGGATAAAGCCGCAAGAACCATGGAGGCATTATTATCTCTTGCTGCAAAAGGAGAGGCGATTGACGAGCAGAGGGTGCGGTATTTGATTACCTTGGTGCAGGAAGGTAACGAGGCCATTGTTTCCCAAATGGCAAAGGATGTTGTGTGCATTACTGCAAAAGGAAAACCGATTAAAGCAAAGACGGTGGGACAGCAGAATTATATGCGCGCCATCCAAAACAGCACCATCACAATTGGCGTAGGTCCTGCCGGTACGGGAAAAACCTATTTGGCGGTTGCTGCTGCCGTGGCTGCATTTCGGGAACGGAAGGTAAACCGGATTATTCTCACTCGACCTGCGGTGGAGGCCGGGGAACGGTTAGGTTTCCTGCCCGGTGACCTGCAAAATAAAGTTGACCCCTATTTACGTCCGTTGTACGATGCCCTTTATGACATGCTGGGGGCAGAAACGTTTCAGAAATATCAGGAACGGGGCTGTATTGAAGTAGCGCCTCTTGCATACATGAGAGGTCGAACGTTGGACGACAGTTTTATCATTTTGGATGAAGCGCAGAATACCACACGGGAACAAATGAAAATGTTTTTAACCCGTTTAGGCTTTGGCTCTAAAATTGTAATTACCGGTGACGTTACGCAAATTGACTTGCCTGCAGAGAAGGTTTCCGGGTTAAAAGATGCGGTTCGGGTGTTGGAAAACGTAGAGGATATATCCATTTGCAAACTTACCTCTGCAGATGTTGTGCGCCATGCCTTGGTGCAAAAAATTATCAATGCCTATGAAAAGGCAGAGAAAAAGAAAGAATTATCAAAGAGCACAAAGGGAAAATAACATGAAACATAATATCCACATTTCTTATGATGTTTTTACTCCGAATCGGCTATTTCTTTCTGCATTTATGCGTAAATGTATTTTTGCAACCTTACGGGAAGAAAACGTGTCAGTTCCTTGTGAAATCAATGTATTAATCACAGATGATGAGAGAATTCATGAAATCAATGAGAATACCAGGGGGATTGACAAGCCTACGGATGTTTTGAGTTTTCCCATGTTTTCATTTTCCCCGGGGGAACTGCCGGAGGACTGGAAGCCTTTTTTGGATATGGAAACCGGTCGTTGCCCTTTGGGAGATATGTGCATTAGTTTGCAGAGGGCAAGGAATCAAGCGAAAGAATACGGTCACTGCGCAAAGCGGGAAATCGGTTATTTAACCATTCATTCCGTGTTACACCTTTTGGGATATGACCACATGGATGAAGGGGAACAGAAAAAACAGATGCGTCAACGGGAAGAAATCATTGCATCTTCCATTGCCGGTATGGCACGCAAATGATACAGGAGATTGCATAATGAGTACAAAAACTGCCATGATTACCATTGCGGGACGCCCCAATGTGGGTAAATCCACCTTGACGAACTATTTAGTCGGGGAAAAAATTGCCATTGTTTCCAATAAACCTCAGACAACCCGGAATCGGATTTGCGGAATCCTAACGAAAGGGGACTGTCAATTTGTCTTTGTAGATACCCCCGGCTTCCATAAACCTCGCACAAAATTGGGAGATTACATGGTCAATGTAACCCGAGAATCCATTGCAGATGTGGATTTGACGATTTTGGTCGTAGAACCCATTGCCTCCGTAGGTGCGCAGGAAGTTGCCCTTTTGGAGCAGTTAAAAACAAAGGGATGCCCCATAGTGCTGGCAATCAACAAAATTGACACTGTGGAAAAAGAGAGTTTGTTGGAAGTAATTTCCGCATATTCTGATATTGCAGAATTTGATGCCATTATTCCCATTTCCGCAAAAACCGGTGACGGTGTGGAAGACCTACTGAAGTTGTGCATGTCTTATGCGCAGGAAAGCCCGTTTTTGTTCCCCGAGGATTTGACGACGGATCAACCGGAACGGCAGGTCATGGCAGAAATTATCCGTGAAAAACTGCTCTGGTGCTTAGACCGGGAAATCCCCCACGGCACGGCAGTGGAGATTACGAAGTTTTCGGAACGAGATAACGGTATTATCGATATTGATGCCACCATTTACTGTGAAAAGACAAGCCATAAAGGCATTATTATCGGAAAACAGGGCGCAATGCTCAAAAAGATTTCTACGATGGCGAGAAATGACTGCGAAAAGTTTATGGGCACGAAAGTATTCCTTACCACATGGGTAAAGGTAAAAGAAAACTGGCGCGACAGTGATTTCCTGGTTCGAAATTTCGGCTACAGCGAATAATTTCCATGGGTAATGTTCCTTCTTTCGGTAAATCCTATCACCGGAGGGATGAAAATGGACGCAAAGGATTATTGGCAATTCTTTTTGGAGACGGGCGCGCCGGAGGCGTATCTCCTTTATTCACAAGCACTGAAAGCGGAGGCATCTCATGTTTTTGACGACCAGAGGACTGGTTCTTCGGATTACGGATTACAATGACCGGGATTCGTTGATCACCTTATTGACACCGGAAAATGGGAAAATTTTGGCGAAGGTCCGAGGCCTTCGCCGAAAAAACAGTCCCATGACTGCGCCGTGTCAATTATTTGCTTATGGGGAATATACCCTATTTGAGTATAACGGACGTTATACAGTGAATGAAGCAGTTTCGTTGGAACTGTTCCAGGGGCTTCGCCGTGATTTGTTGAAACTTTCTTTGGGAACTTATTTTGCCCAGGCGGCTGAACTGATCTCCCAGGAAGATATGCCCAACCCGGAATTGCAGTCGCTTCTTTTGAACTGCCTGTACGGTCTTTCCAAGCTGCGGCTGCCGG
>JAZKZB010000176.1:0-2326 GCA_045612425.1 Faecousia sp. | reverse complement strand
GGAAGAACATATTGAAAAACCCGCCCCTGCGGGAATCGTGCATTCCCGAGAAAAAGCAACCACCCGGAAACCGCAACCTATCAGTCAGGTCGATACCCAGCGTGAGATCCGCTTTTCCACCGGCATGGAAGAATTAGACCGTGTGTTAGGCGGTGGGGCAGTAGAAGGCAGTCTGAACCTTGTAGGCGGTGCTCCGGGTATCGGAAAATCCACTCTCTTGCTTCAAATTTGCAACCAATTATGCTCCCAGCATCGGGTGTTATATGTATCCGGTGAAGAAAGTGAACGCCAACTGAAAATGCGCGCTCAACGTCTTGGTGTTTCCTCAGAAGCATTATGGATTCTCTCCGAAACCAGACTCTCCGACTTTTTGGAGTCCGTGGAAGAATGTGAACCCGCCATATTGATTGTTGACTCCATTCAAACTCTGTTTCATGATCAAAATGATTCCGCACCGGGCAGTGTTTCTCAAGTGAAAGACTGCACCATGGCGCTCATGGAACTCAGCAAACATCGGGGAATTACGGTTTTTGTGGTGGGGCACATTAACAAGGACGGTAACATTGCCGGACCGAAAGTTTTGGAGCATATGGTGGACTGTGTATTATACTTCGAGGGCGATTCCAATTCTTCCTACCGTTTGCTTCGTGCCGCTAAGAACCGTTTTGGTTCAACCAATGAAATCGGTGTTTTTGAAATGGCAGAAACAGGGCTGAAAGAAGTCCCAAATCCTTCAAAAATGCTTTTGTCGGGACGTCCGGATGGCGCATCCGGCACTTGCGTTGCCTGCGTGATGGAAGGTACACGGCCAATTCTGGCGGAAGTACAAGCCCTGGTTTCAAAAACAAGTTTCAATGTACCCCGGCGAACCTCCGACGGATTTGATTTTAACCGTTGCGCCTTGCTTTTAGCGGTGGCAGAAAAGCGCGCAGGCCTAAAACTCAGTATGTATGATGCCTATATCAATGTAATCGGCGGATTGCAGTTGGACGAGCCGGGCGCGGATTTGCCCGTAGTTTTAGCCGTGACCTCATCTTATCGGGATGCCGTCATACCCAACGATTTGGCAGCCATTGGGGAAGTGGGCCTGACCGGAGAAATCCGCAGTGTCAGCAATATGAATCAACGTTTGTCAGAAGTGGCAAGATTGGGGTTTAAATCCTGTATTATTCCTAAGAATGGCTCTGAAAAATTGGAAATTCCAGAAGGTCTGACCGTTTACCGTGTCAGAAACCTCCGGGAAGCAATCGAAATTGCAATGTAAATACATTTCTAAACCCGGGGCTATAATGGCCCCGGGTTTCTTAGTAAATTTTACCTTGACATTTCTTGTGAATAAAAATATAATATAGGTATGGAAAATATAATCATTATATTAAATAACCGTAATGCACCTTCTTTGATTGGACATAAATGACTGCGCATATGTGTTGTTTTTTCGATAGACTCGTTCTGTCGGATAAAATAAGTATGCACACGCATATATATTTATTTGGAAGTACGATTATGAAGAAACTACTTGCTCTACTTTGTATCCTTTGCGCGTTGTTGCTTGTGGCCTGTCAGCCCAGCAACACCCAAAACCCAGAGGACGGTGGTAACAACTCCCAGTCTTCGGAACAAACCCCGAACGAAAACAACAATCCCCAATCTCCCGAACAAAACCCCGGCACTAACGAAGAACTGGCAACCTACAACACACTGTTTGGCAATTTGGGCAGTTGGTATAACAAAGCACTGGCCTGCCAGTATACTTCTCCCGCGCAGTTGAAACTGGAATTGCTGTTTTACTCCGGCTTTACCGGGGAATCCCAAACTCCTACCGATGCGGAATGGGCGGAATTGAAGGATCAGCCCGGCTTCGACTCCAATTATGACCTGATCCGCCTGCCGGTGGATAAGATGAATCAAGTGCTTACCGATTACTTTGGCATCACCCTGGATGAAATCGACGATGCCGGATTTGAAAACCTGGTATACTTAGAAAGCACAAACTGCTACTACCACATGGTTACCGATGCCAATGCCGTGGAGAATTTCCAAGCGACCGCCGTGCAAACCCAGGAAGACGGATCCATCCGTATGTCCTACACTGCAGGTTCTAATAACACAGCGTTTGTGGCGACGTTAATGCCCAACGGTGACGGTTACCAAATTTTGTCTAATGAGCAGGCATAATGAAATTTCCTTATATAGAAACTAAGCAGGAGAGGGGATACCTCTCCTGCTTTTCTATCGTATTTTATTCATCCCCGGAGAAATCCAGTTTCGACAGGGGATTGGCCTCCGCGGCAATTTTTAATTCTGTATTTTCGATGTGGGTATA
>JAZKZB010000175.1:0-6947 GCA_045612425.1 Faecousia sp. | reverse complement strand
TCCGGCGCCATGTAGGGGCAGTCCGTTTCTATCACAATCCGTTCCAGCGGAATGCTTTGGGCGGTCTGCACCGCTTTCTTAGCATTTTTGAAGGTCAACACACCGGTAAAGCCAATATACCAGCCCATGTCCACCAACTGTCGCGCCATCTCCGCAGAAGCGGAATAGCAATGAAACACCCCCGTTACCTGAGGAAACTGCCGAATCATATCCATACCATCCTGATGGGCATCCCGTTCATGGACAATCACAGGCATATCCAATTCCCGGGCCAGTTCCAACTGCAAGGAAAATGCTTTTTTCTGCACTTCGGCGCTATAAGGTTCGTAGTGGTAATCCAATCCAATTTCCCCGATGGCCTTAATCTTCGGTTCAAGTTTACATAACTTTCTGTATTCTTCTATCAAATCCTCATTGACTTCCTCTGCGGTGTCCGGATGAGAGCCAACAGAAGCATAGGCATAATCATATTCCTTCGCCAACGCCACGCACTCTTTGGAGGTTTCAAAACTCCACCCCACATTCATCAATGCGCTGATTCCCTTTTGGGGAAACGAAGCCATCAGATTATGCATATCTTCTTGAAATGCCCGATCGTTCATATGGGCATGGGTATCAAACAACATGGTCATTCTCCTCATATTCTGTCAAAACTGCCACATAGTGACCGTCAATTTCCTGAATTCTCTCATCCCGGGCAGAAAAATGGGTCTGCTTTAGGTAATTCCCCCATCCCCGTCCTGTAAGTTTGGCATAACTTTCTTTCAGAACCCAAAAGCGCAAAAAACAGTCCCCGGGATCCGCAGAACGGTCAAACTGTTCTTTCTCAAAATCGGAAAGCCACCGCATGGCCAATCGCAAATCCGGTTTCCGGTCTTTCCGTTCCGCATCCAATCCCACATTTTCTCTGCCTAACACGCAAAACACATGGGTAGGGGTATGGGAAACCGAAAAATGATAGGCTGAACCGTCAAAATAAGGCTTTCCCTGAGGGGTCTTCCGAATCAAAGGCAAGTCCTCCCCCGTTTCGGCGCGGTACAGACGGGCCAACAACTGCCTGCCTGCTTCCTGAGGATTTCGCCCATTTAATTCTTCCCACAACAGCATGGGCATATTCTCCCTTCTAAAACTGCGGAATAAACGTCTTTTCCGCCGAATCCGCTTCCTGTACAAATCCCTGAAGATTGTTCAAGTACATCCAACTTAAGACGCTTTCATATTCTTCATCGGTAATCCGTCGGTCAAAAGGCGCAGTCATACCGGGCATAGGAGTATACTGACGCATAAGGCTAACCAAGATTTCGCCCGGACGGAAATTCTCTCCCAAAATGTCCAACACTTTCAAAGAATTTTCCACATTCCCCGGCAAAATCAAATGGCGCACGATAGTGCCCTTTGTTACTTTTTCTCCCTGCCAGACTACGCTTCCGGTCTGCCGAACCATTTCCCGTATGGCGCGAAGCACCACCGCCGTATAATCCTTCGTTCCGGAAAGATTGCAGGCCAAGGAATCCTCTGCATACTTAAAGTCCGGCAGATAAATATCCACCAATCCCTCCAAAGAACGCAAAGTTTCCACCCGTTCATATCCACCGCAATTATACACCACCGGTACCGGCAAAGGCGGTTGCAAAGCCGGCAAAATGGTAGGCAGATACTGGGTCGGTGTGACCAAATCAATATTCTCCGCCCCTTGGGCAATCAAGTCCTCCATGGCGCTACGCAGTTGTTTGCTATCCATCGGTATTCCCACTGCAGACGCAGAAATGGCTCGGTTTTGACAATAATGGCAACCCAATGTGCAACCGCCGAAGAAAATCGCACCGCTGCCACCGTTACCTGCCAAAGCCGGTTCTTCCCAGAAGTGGCACATGGTTTTCGCTACCATGGCTACGGCAGGGGCTTTGCAATATCCCAATTCTCCGGACAAGCGATTCACTCCGCATTGTCTGGGACATAAATTGCATTGACGATAGTCCATACCCTGCTCCTTTTTTGCTTTTGATTCAGTGTAACACATTTCGGGAAAAATCGCAAGAAAACCTTTACCCCGAGAGGGCTTTGTGATACAATAGCAAAAACGACAGGAGGGATATTGTGGAGATTCGAATGGCACAAACCGGAGATATTGACGGTATTTTGCGTCTTTTAACCCAAATCGGTGAACTTCACGCCCAGGGACGGCCGGATATTTTTCGCCCCAATGCCTTGAAATATACCGCCTCTGACCTTACGCGCCTTTTGCAAGACCCGAACCTCCCCATCTTGGTTGCGGTAGAGGATGGTTGTGTCTTAGGATACGCCATGTGCCAACGTAAGGAAATCAAAAATAATCCCGTCCTTTGCGACCAAGTACAACTGTATGTAGATGACCTTTGCGTTGCCGAACACTTACGGGGGCAAAAAATCGGCACAACCTTATATCAAGAAATTCTTGCCTTAGGAAAACGGATGCAAGTTTCCTGTATCACCTTAAATGTCTGGGCCTTTAATGAAAAAGCCATTGCTTTTTATGAAAAATCCGGAATGAAAACCCAACGAATCATTATGGAATACCCTCTGGAGAATACCGATGCTGAATAAAAATCAAATTTATCAAGGAACCATTGTGGACTACACCACCGAGGGGCAAGGCATTGCCAAAATCGAGGGGTGCGCCGTGTTCATTCCCAACGCCATTGTGGGCGAAACCTGCCTTGTACGTATCGAAAAGGCGCAAAAAACTTGGGCAACCGGAAAGATTACCCAAATCTTAGAACCCTCCCCCCATCGAATCACCCGGGAATGCCCCGTGGCAAAAGTATGCGGAGGTTGCAGTTTTCATCACATGGATTATGCCGAAGAAACCCGCCTAAAAGCCCAGCGGGTTCGGGATTGCTTAAACCGCATCGGGGGCGAATGTTTGGAAGAAATTCCTATCTTGCCTGCGCCCACCAGCCACGGCTACCGCAACAAAGCCCAATATCCCGTTTCCCAATCCAAGGGAAAAGCCTATGCCGGTTTTTTCCGTGCCGGTTCTCATGAAGTCGTTGAAAATGACCGTTGCCTGATTTTGCCCAGGGAAATGGACAAAGTAAAGGACATCGTCATAAATTATGTAAACCAATACAGCATTTCCGTCTATGACGAAACCGCCCACACCGGCCTGCTTCGCCATATTTATGTGCGACGGGGCGCGGTTTCCGGAGAAATTTTGGTCTGTCTGGCAGTTAACGGACGAACCCTCCCCCACGGGGAAGTCTTGGTAAATATGTTGCAAAACGTTTCGGGTTTTACCACTTTGGTACTGTCGGTGAACACCAAAAAGACCAATGTGGTGCTGGGAGAAGAAGAAATCGTCCTGTTTGGGCCGGGATATATTGAAGATACCCTATGCGGTCTGACCTTCCGCCTCTCCCCCAAATCTTTCTATCAAGTCAATCATCATCAAGCCCAACGGCTGTATGAAACCGCCATTGCCCAAGGGGAAATCACCTCTCAGGATACCGTGCTGGATTTATACTGCGGAGTGGGAACCATCACCCTTGCCATGGCAAAGGCTGCCGGAAAGGTCATTGGCGTGGAAGTCGTGCCCCAGGCCGTGGAAGATGCCCGGGAAAATGCCAAACGAAACGGCATTTTCAATGCGGAGTTTTTCTGTGGCGATGCCGGTCAGGCGGCATTGGAACTGGAAGCCCAGGGCATCCGCCCCGACGTGGTGGTCGTAGACCCGCCCAGAAAAGGGCTCAATGCCGACTGCATTGAGGCCTTATCCAAAATGTCGCCCCGACGGATTGTGTATGTATCTTGCGACCCCGCCACTTTGGGACGGGACGTGGCATTGCTGAAACAGCGGGGCTACCGCCTTGTGAACGCCTTGGCCTGCGACCTCTTCCCCCGTTGCGCCCATATCGAATCCATCGTGTGTTTAAGTCGGGAATAAATCAACGCCCGTATAAACTTTAACGCAATGTAGAAGCATTCCAATCTTACGAATTTATCTAAATAAAAGCGCACAGCCACCGACCAAATGGTCGGTGGCTGTGGTTATCTATTCATCATATTCCAATTAATCAATCACTTAATTCATGCAACAAAGCATCAAAACGTCTTCCTTCTTCGTAGGTCATTTTGTACCAAGAGCCGTTTTCAGGACGAATAAACTGGCCAGAGTGATACAACGTTAATTCATCGCCATTGTCATATTCCAGCGAAATGACCCATACCATCCCATTATATTCACCAGGATTCTCTTCAAAATTACTATCCAAGTTCAAGTTAGACAGATAGTCAATGATTGCTTTTGCGTTTTCCCCAGTAAATGAATAATTGTATGCTCCAGGGCGAGAGAAAACATCAATCTTGATTACATTGCCTTCCGCTAATAGTTGCTTGCCTTGCACTTGTTGCTGGTTGTCGTCATCATTAGGTAACTGTTCATTATTGCAGGCACACAAAGAAAAAATCAATAATAACACCAATGCGAAAACGAATATTTTTTTCATTTCCTTTCCCTCCGTTCTATAAATTGGAACTTACTTAAACGCAATCAGTCTATCACCCTTGTATTGAAGCGTACCTTTCTCGTTAATTCTGTAACCACCATAGGAGAATTGAGAAACACAAAAAGATTTCTTCTTGCCATCTACAGAAAATACGATGACAAATTTCTCGTGTTTGCCGTTTCCGGAGTATTTTGAGAATGTTTCAATGATATGCTTATCAATCACCTCTGCTTTGACGGATTGAATGGGCGCATATTTGGTTTTAATCGCTTTTATCAAGAGCCTAACCATTGCCCACAGCCAAAGACCTATCATGAGAGAACCAAACACAATACTGACAATGTTATCTGGCATATCATCCACCCCAATCCTGACCATATTCTATTGATATAATTATTTTATCACACATAGCCCAAAAAATCAACTGCGTATAGCCTCCCGTCCATCAGGTCGGCATTTCGCCTATGCGAAAGGCAAGTTTTTCGACTTCTACTTTAGATGTGCAACGCTTACCGACGGGGGGTGTAAGGGTGGTTATCAACCGCCGGCACCGCCTACTATATATTCACACTCGTAGGCAACACCATTCTCATCAAAACGGATCACAAAGTATTCCTCATTGTATGTTCCAAAAAATCCAACATACTCTGGTTTGACAATATATACACCCACACGGTAGTGTCCTGTGGAATTCCAAACATAACTTCTATCAAACTCACCGTAACGATTAATGATCTGCTCCGCAGTGAGCCCAATAAAATTGTCAGGATCATAACGGTTTATGTATTTATAAATTACAAAGGCCAACGTGCCGACCAAGATCGCAATAATCAAAATGCATAGTAATATTTTCAACGGTTTTTTCATACTTAACACCTCCATAAAGGAACCGGCATCACTTCTTCTTTTTGAATACCCCCATGACAATAGAAACGATGATGGCAGTTATGCCTAAAAACGTAAGTGTAGAATACAATCCTCTTTTCTCATAAAAATAGACAAATTGAAATGTTGGCCAGTCCGCTCCGCCGATAATATTTTTATTGCTTGTTGCAACTACCGCAAGAACGACGGATGAGCATACTAAGATAATACCAACAAAGAGTAATATCATTGCGATGTGTTTCTTTTTCATGAAATGACCTCCCTTAAATTGGAATCTATGGGTAATTTTATTATAACACAAACAAACTGGGAAAGCAATGAGCGACCAAACTCCTTCCTCTGACAAGGGGGCCTTTATACATTGCATTCCGTCCCGATTCATGCTATAATACCCGCAGCGAAAGCGAGGGCGTTTTATGGTAAAAATCCTTTTCTTATGCCATGGCAAGATTTTATCGTAGAACGCCAGACCAGGCTATGCCACCTTATACCACCCTTTGCGGGCGGTTTACCCCATTTGTACTACTGGCATACTACTTTACAAAATAACCACATTTTGCCCCAACATGACACGAAATAGCACAGCCGCCTCCATCACGGAGACGGCTGTGTTCATCTGTTCAACAAATTGGAATTGGTTTAATCCTTGCTTAACACTTTTTTCTGCCAAGACTTTTTTTCGCATTGAGGGCAACGCATATATCTTGTTCTGCCCATGTGCGGAGCCATAGCAACGGCTCTATATGTCGGTGCATATCGGTGTCCGCATTCTTTGCATCTATAATATCCTGCCACTTGTTCCATCCGCAATGCATAGAAGCAACCCGCTAAGAACAAAACAAATCCAAATACAATGAGAGTAATTCTGAGCCCATTTGACATTTGCACAAAAGCGGCAACAAATATCAAAGCAAAAAGAATGACTGTTGCTGTAATGCCTATAAACACTTCTACAGACAACAATCTTTTGTCTGCCTGTTCTTTTTGCTTAATCATCTCAAGCAAATTGTTCTCTAATTCTTTGTTGTAATTATCCATTGTAACTACCTCCCCACATAATAAATCATTGACACTGATACCCAGAACATCACAAAGTTCAAACATAATAGATGAGTCGGGCAGAGATTTGCCAGTTTCCCATTTGGATATTGCTCTGTCGGTAATGTTCAGTTTTTCTGCCAACTGCATTTGGGTTAAGTTTGTTTTTCTTCTGCACTCGGCAATGAACTTTCCAATTTTTACTTGGTCCATAGGCTACCTCCTTTCGCTTTCAGTATAGACAATTTGGGTAACAAAGAACACGAACCGATAGTTGAGTGGAGAGAAATCAACCATCGGTGGGGTGAAAAATGACCGTCAAATTCAAGTTTGTCTAACTGAATTGTACCATAATGCAATGCGTTTTTCAATGATATATCACCGGTGCGAAATAAATCAACGGCTTGCCGTTGTATATAATCCGCAACTTGTTGTGGTATATCACCAATGCGAAGCATTGCATATCATCAAGTCGCAGGAGGATGCACGCTGGCGCGTGATGAGATACAAAAAGCAGACCATAGTCTGCTTTTTGATGAT
>JAZKZB010000174.1:0-2016 GCA_045612425.1 Faecousia sp. | reverse complement strand
TGAACCAGATGGAGGAATATCTGGGAATCGGAGAATAAGGAGATACCATGGGCTTATTTGATAAAATTAAGGCTGGTATGACCAAGACCAGAGAGGCATTGGAAAATACCATAGGCAATGTCTTTTCCGGATTTAGCCAGTTGGATGATGATTTTTATGAGGAACTGGAAGAAAGCCTGATTTTGGCCGATTTAGGTGTGGAAACTGCGTGCAAAGCCACGGAACAGTTGCGCAAGATTGTAAAGACCCAGCATATTAAGGAACCTGAAGAGGCGAAAAATGCCCTAAAGGATATTCTGGTGCAGATGCTAAATGTGGGTCAGTCAGAACTGAATCTTTCCACCAAGCCTTCTGTGGTGCTGGTAATCGGTGTCAACGGGGTTGGGAAAACCACCACCATCGGCAAGATTGCCACGCAATTGACCAAACAGGGAAAGAAAGTTTTGCTTGTGGCCGGGGATACTTTTCGTGCAGCAGCGGCAGACCAGTTGGAAATTTGGGCGCGTAGAAGCAATGCGGACATTGTGCGTCAGCATGAAGGCGCAGATCCGGCAAGTGTGGTATTTGACGGAATTCAAGCAGCAAAGGCACGAAATGCGGACGTGATTTTGATTGATACTGCCGGCCGATTGCACAACAAAACTAATTTGATGAATGAATTGCATAAAATTAGTCGGATTGTGGATCGGGAACTTCCTGATTGTGCCAGAGAGACGCTGTTGGTCTTGGACGGAACTACCGGACAAAACGGATTGATTCAAGCCAAGCAATTTAAGGAAATTGCCGGTGTGACGGCGTTGGCGCTGACGAAACTGGACGGGACTGCCAAAGGCGGAATTGTAATTGCGGTTAGCGACAGTTTGCAGATTCCCGTTAAATTTATTGGCGTGGGTGAAGGGGCAGAGGATTTGATGCCTTTCTGCGCCCGTGATTTTGTGGAAGCACTTTTGTGAGGAAACGGTATGAAAGTTGTTTTAGCCAGTAAAAATAAGCATAAGTTGGAAGAAATCAGTAAGATTACTGAACAATTTGATATGGAATTGGTGTTGCAGTCGGAACTGGGCATCGATTTGGATGTAGAAGAAACGGGTACAACTTTTGAAGAAAATTCGTTTATTAAGGCCGAAGCGGTGATGAAAGCCACCGGGATGCCTGCCCTGGCCGATGATTCCGGAATTGCAGTGGATGCGCTGAACGGTGAGCCTGGGGTGTATTCTGCCCGTTACGGATTTGATGAGTCTTTGGATGACTGGGGCAGACTGGAACTGCTACTGAAAAATACGGAAAACGTGCCCGATGGAAAACGGCAGGCGCAGTTTGTTTGCGTCATTACCATGGTAACGCCCAGTGGAGAGACCATTCAAGCCAGAGGGGAAATTCATGGGGAATTGCTTCGTCAGCCGAGAGGAGAAAACGGATTCGGTTATGATCCGATTTTCTATTATCCGCCCTTGGGCCTTTCCACAGCGGAAATGAGCCCGGAGCAAAAAAATAAAGTGTCTCATCGGGGAAATGCCCTAAAGGTGTTTTATGAGAAATTGAAGGAGGCAGGATATGCTGACAAGTAAACAACGGGCAGAACTTCGTGCCCAGGCAAATGGTCTGGAAACGGTTTTAATGATTGGGAAAAATGGAATTACAGATTCTGTAATTGCAGAAACAGAGGCGCTCCTTACAAATCGGGAACTGATTAAAGGAAAAGTATTGGAAGGGGCTTTGCTGACACCTCGGGAGGTCAGCGATGCCCTTTGTGAAGCCACCGGTGCTGACGGTGTGGCGGTTATCGGTACAAAATTTGTGTTGTATCGTTTCAGTGAAAAATGTCAGCAGGAGCGCAACCAAAGTGGCCGCGCTAAGCGCAAAGAAACACCCGTAAGCAAGAAAGATCCGGTTCGAAAAGGAATTCGCGCACGGCGACAGGTGGCTAAGGCACAGCGGGAACAGCGCAATGCCTATTTCCGTCAGCAGGCCATTGAACGGGCTATCGAAAAGAGCCGGGAAAAGAAATACTCTGAG
>JAZKZB010000173.1:0-2305 GCA_045612425.1 Faecousia sp. | reverse complement strand
TGCTTTTGAAGGCCACAGGGGGATTGTGCGGGGTGTTTGGCGTTAAGTATGCATCTGGCCTAATCAATGATTTTGCAAAGGCCATGGGGTTTCTGCTGGGCATGACAGGGGCAGTGTGCTTTATGTTGTTAATTAGCGTGATTTGTTTTATGAAAGGAATGGGAACGTGAGTTGGCTTGGTGCCTATCTATTGCGCATCATTGTTGCTTCCTTGCTTTGCGCAATCGTGAAGCATTTATTGGGAGATAAAACATCCGTAGGGAAAATAGTTGGCTGGATGAGCAGTATCTTTTTATGTTTAACTTTAGTTAGCCCTTTGGCTGAAGTGAAAATGCAAAGTGTGGATTGGTTTTGGGAGAGTTCCATGGCGCAGGGAGAGGAATATGCGCAGGAGGGAAATATTCGCGCAAGAGAGGAATTGTGCAATATCATAATCTCCAAAAGTAAAGCATATATCTTGGACAAAGCCAAATCTTACGGAGCAAATTTGACGGTGGAAGTTACATTGGATTCATCTGAACTACCGACGCCCAAGTCCGTAACGATTTCCGGTAGTATTTCTCCCTATGGGAGACGGCAATTACAAGACGCAATCACTCAGGAACTGGGCATTCCGTTGGAGGAGCAAGTATGGACTTAAGTGGAGTTTGGCAAAAAGCAAAAGAATTTATAATGAAATATAAATATGTTTTATTGGTTGGGGTGATTGGCATTGGGCTTTTGCTGATCCCCGGGGAAATGGATGAAAATATTACAATTTCTATGGGGAGTGAATCGCAGGAAAGCCAACAGGACATTGCGGAGCAACTGGCAGAAATTCTTTCCCATATCAAAGGAGCAGGGCGGGTGGAGGTGATGTTGACGGTTGCAAAAGGGCAACAAATCGTTTATCAGGAGGATGAAACCAATTCTTCCGGTGAAACCGGCACCGGCAAAACGGAAACCGTTATTATAACAGATGGAGATCGGGCACAGTCCGGCTTGGTTCAGCAAGTCCTCTCACCTGTATATCAGGGGGCGATTATTGTCTGTCAAGGGGCGGATCAGCCATCAGTACGTTTGGCCATTGTGCAGGCGGTATCCAATTTGACCGGTTTGGGTGCGGATAAAATTTCTGTGGTGGAAATGAAATAATAGGAGGCAATATTATGAAACAATGGAAGAAAAATATGATAGCGGCGGCAATTCTTTTGGTTGTCTGCGCAGGAATTTACATGAATTGGATGTACAGCAATTCTCAAAGCGTGAGCAATTTGACCGATACCTTAGATGCGGAAAAAGTGCTTTCGGATACCGGGCTTGTTTTAGATGGCGTTTCTTTGGACGCGCAAACGGGAAATACCATGACCGATTACTTCGCTGCGGTACGGCTTTCTCGTCAGGAAGCACGGGACAGTGCGGTGAATTTGTTGCAGGAAGCCATGTCTTACGGTGATGAGGCATCCAATGCCCAGACCGGGGCAAAATTAGAGGAAATTGTGCAAACTGCTTTGACAGAAGCGCAAATTGAAAGTCTTGTCATCGCAAAGGGATATACGGATTGTGTTGCCTATATGTCCGATGAGGGGATTTCCGTGGCAGTGGCATCCCCCGAGGGTGGCATGGAGCAAGAGGACATTGCGGTTATCGCGGATATTGTGATTACCCAAACCGGGCTGACCTTAGATAAAATCAGGGTAGTGGAAGTCCAATAATGGTCAAAACGTATAAAAAGAGTCATCGAAAGATGGCTCTTTTGTCATTTTTCACAAAAAAATACTTGCAATTATGAAATAAGCATGTTATATTAAGTATGACAAGATGAAAATAATTCAAAATCAACAAGGGGGGCGTGTGCCATGTGCCAGTTATTTGCCCACAGGCACGTGGGATAGATTTTTGTAAAAAGCATTAAAAATAGGAGGGATTTTTGTGAAGCGATTCGTTACCATTCTGCTGTTTTTAACGATTTTATTATCTATGACCGGTTGTGTAGCCAATGAGGAACCGCCTGAAGGTGTTTACGATAAAAAGTATATCAAGGTGGGCACTGCCAGTGAATATGTAAATAAATGTGAGGATGTATTAGGTTTTGGTGAGTATTTCTTTTATCGTGAGGGCATTTATTTTGTAGTCGGGGAATTTGACAGATATACATGGGATGTTGCAAAATTGGAGCGGATCCTGGCCTTTATACCCCGAAAAGATGCTTACAGAAATGTAAAAGAAGGAATGACGCTTTACGATGCGGTTCGTCATTTAGGCATGCCCATTGGCGTTTATGGCTCCGGACTGCCACGTCTTGCCTTTGCGCTTGAGGAACATG
>JAZKZB010000172.1:0-6416 GCA_045612425.1 Faecousia sp. | reverse complement strand
GAAGGGGGTGGGGGTAACAGCGGTAACTTCAATGAACTTGCCGTCGGGCTTATCCTTCAAGCGGTTCATAACCTTAATGAAGTCAATCTTAGGAGTTTTGCCGTAAGGAATGATTTCATCCTCCAACAAACCTAACTTCTGGCGGAAGAAGTCCACGGAAGGCAGGGTCTTTTCTGCTTCCTCTGCGATCTGCCAGTCTTTGTAAACGGTGGGGTCCAGTTTTACAAAACCCTTTTCGTCTACGTACTTGCCATCTACGAAATTGATTGCCATGATAAGTTCCTCCTTAATCATTTCTTCCCAAAGTCTTAACTAACCCTTGGGAATTATAATTTGTTCGGCTCCGCACGTTATACCTACGCGTACCCCGGAACCTTTCGATAAAAATTTATCGGTACAAACGGATTGTATCACCAAAAGATTCCGAAGTCAATAGGTTTTTCGTGTTCTTCCGAAGGTTTACGAATTTATTTCTTGGATATTCGCCTGATTTCGAATCAACTGCATGACCTTCGTGGTCAGCACATTACGAATCACAGCCTGCTCAAAGGTCGCATCATAATGGGGTTTTAATTCTTCCAAGGTCATCTCATTTTGTCGGCAAATCAGAGCCAGCGCCTCCCCGATTTCTTCCTTGGTGGCCTCCAAATGCTCCAATTCCACGATTTTGTCAATGGTTGCCTGCATCCGCAATGCAGACTCGGCAGCAGGATACAAATCATCGTGCAAATCTTTGGGCGTGGTATTGGTAAAAGAACAGTACATATCCAAGGTCAGCCCCTGACGGGACAGTTGGGCTTGCAGATTTTGCAGTTGCTGTTCCACTTCATCTTCCAGCGCATTGGGGTCTGCAGTGAACTCCAACGTTTCTGCAGCCTGACGAAGCAGGCGGTCTTGCAAATCCATTTCACCCCGCTGGTCGGTGTAAGATTGCAGAGATTCTTTCATTTTATTGCGCATCTGTTCCAAGGTTTCGCAACCGCCCACTTCTTTGGCAAACGTATCATCCAATACGTAGGGCGTCTTAACCCGAATCTCATGAATTTTGCAACGAAATTCCGCTTCTTTTCCAGCCAAATCCTCTGCATGATACTGCGTTGGAAACGTAACGGTTACCGTCACTTCTTCCCCGGGGACTTTATCCAGCAATTGTTCCTCAAAACCGGGAATAAAGGCACCGCTACCCAAAGTCAATGTTTGCATCTCAGCGGTGCCACCGGGAAATTGCACACCGTCGCAATAACCGGCGTAGTCCAAAACCACTTCATCCCCATTTTCCGTAGGACGGTCGGTAACTGCCGCAATTCTGGGATTTTGTTGTAATAACCGTTGCAGTTGGCGCTCCACCTCACTGTCTGTAACCGTGTGGCGATCCAACTGGGCCGTAAGGCCACGATACACAAATGCCATAAATATCTCCTTAAAAAACACAAAAGGGCAATCCCACTACAAGCGGAATTGCCCAGACGGTCGGCATAACAGCCACTACACTCCCCCGTGGTGGTCCACGAAATCCGTCAGTCGTGTAGTGCTCCTTTATCATAGCCCAAAGCGATGTCTTTGTCAAGGGGCAAATTGCCTAAATTTAGAAAGTACCTGTTCCATCTAATTTAGCAAATGTCCCCCTATCCGCCGACAGCAATCTCAACAGGTCAACTTCATTATTGTCCTGCAATAACTTTAGGCTCCATAACCTTTTTCAAAAGCCGGTACAACCGATAAAATCCCAGCACAAACAGCACATTTAACGCAGATACAATCAACACATAGAGGATTTGCGTCAGCACTACGCCCAAAATATCCTGCATGGAAATACGCACAGATTCCAATGCCGGTATGTTACAAGAATAGAAGTTCGCAAAATTGGTTTCTAAAATTTGGGCCATAGAGGCGGAAACCACGCAAAATCCCACTATAAACAGCACCACAACCTTGCTCTCGCCTTTCAGCGCCGGTGTATGCAAATTCAACATCACCACCAGCACAAATTCCAGTACCACAATGTTGTGAAATGCCACGGTGTGGAAATCCATAAAATTATCCCCGAAGAAATTTTCAATATTTCCTGCGCTATAGATTAGATTGGGATAAATCATCATCAGCGCAAACACCGCCGTACAAAGGGCAGACGTAACACCCGCCACCGTATTGGCGTTTTTTCCGCGATAAAAAGCCATAGCAGGCAACATAAAAATAAACAGTGAGCAAAAATGCAAAGGAATATGATACAAATCATAGCCACGGCTAAAGGAAATAACCTGTTTTCCGATTTCCAGAAAAACAATAACAACCGCTAAAACTTGAAAGGGAATCATGCGAATGCTCAGCGGTTTTTTGCCGATCCACAACCGCAGTAAGAAGCCGATGACGAAATAAACCGCCACCGCCGGCAAAAGCGTTTTTGCGTGTTGCTCTGTCCAAAGTTCCATAACAAACACACCTCAAAGTTACAAGATAGGAAAATCATAGCAAATTTTGTCGCATTTTGCAACGCCCTGGAAGAAAATTTGCACAAAGAATTTCAAAAAATTACCATTTCTTTGGTAGTTATTGCGCTTGAAAGTTCCTTTCAACGGTGGTATGATACGCCTCGGATAGAACAACGTAAAAGAGGCGTTTTTTATGGAACTTTATTTAATCTGTTTGGCCGTAGCCTTGGTGGGCGGTTTGATGCTGTCCCGCCTGACAAAACTAATCAACTTGCCTGCGGTCACCGCTTATTTGGTAGCAGGTTTGCTTTTAGGACCTTATTGTCTGGGCGCAATCGGTTTGCCCGGGTTGGGATTCCAGTCCTTGCAACAAGTGGGCAGTTTGAACATCCTCACCCAAACCGCCTTAGGCTTTATTGCCTTTACTATTGGCAATGAATTTCGTCTGAGCCAGTTGAAAGCCACCGGTGCAAAGGCTATTACCATCGGTATTTTGCAGGCAGTCATCACCACGATACTGGTGGACATTGTGCTGATTGCCTTACATTTTGCCTTCCCTCATATCATTTCCTTGCCCTGCGCCATTGTATTGGGCGCCATTGCTTCTGCCACCGCACCCGCCGCCACCTTAATGGTAGTCCGGCAATATAAAGCCGACGGTCCGTTAACCAAACTGCTCATGTTAGTGGTCGCCATCGATGATGCCGTTGGCTTGGTTCTGTTTTCCGTCTCCTTCGGCATTGCCACTGCCCTTTCCAACGGCCAAGCGGATTTAATCGGTGTCATTGTAGAACCGATTATTGAAATTATCCTCTCCATCGGCTTGGGCAGTCTCATGGGCTTTCTTCTCAACTGGGTGGAACAGTTCTTTCACTCACGCAGTAAGCGTATGACCATTTCCATTGCTTTTGTCCTGCTTACGGTGGGTCTTTCTATGTTAAAATTCCACATCGGTCCTATTCATTGCGGATTCTCTCTACTTTTGGTCTGCATGATGACCGGCACAATCTTTTGCAACATCTGCTCCACATCCGAAGAACTGATGGGACGTGTGGACAGTTGGACCACGCCTCTGAATGTACTGTTTTTCGTCATTTCCGGTGCGGAACTGGACTTGCAAGTGTTGGCAAATCCCATCACTTTGCTCATTGGCGTGATTTATATCCTTTCTCGCTCCAGCGGTAAAATTCTCGGTTCTAACCTCAGTTGCAGATTAACCCAGCAACCCAAACCCATTACGCAAAATTTAGGCATCACGCTACTTCCTCAGGCAGGCGTGGCCTTGGGCATGGCCATCACCGCCGCCACCTTGCCCGGTGGTGACTTAACCCGAAATGTGGTGCTTTTTGCAGTACTCATATACGAACTGGTAGGCCCTACCCTCACCAAACGATCCCTGACCGCTGTGGGGGAAATCAAGCCGGAAGGTCGAACCAGCGCCCGTACCCACAACACACCCCGCCCCCAAGAATAAGCAATCCCCCATTGGCAATGCCAATGGGGGTTCTTTTTAATCTCCGTCAAATAAATCTTTCAATGTTTCAAAAAACTTTTTCCGTTTCGGCGTTCCGTTTTTATCCAGAGAACCGTCCAGTTTCCGCAGAAGTTCTTTTTGATCCTTAGTCAGTTTCGTGGGAGTCTCCACCACCACGGTAAACCGCAAATCGCCTCGCCGGCGGGGATTGTGTACATCGGGGATTCCCTTTTCCCGCAATACAAACTCACGTCCCGTCTGCGTACCTTCCGGTAAATCATAAATCTCCTTACCTTCCAAAGTAGGTACTTCTATTTTGTCGCCCAAAGCGGCCTGGGTAAATGTAATGGGCACTTCACACAAAATGGTGGTATTACGACGCACAAAGATAGGATGCCGACGAATGGAGATTTCCACCAAAACATCCCCGCTAGGTCCGCCGTTTACTCCCACACAACCTTCCCCGCGAACGCGGACAGACTGCCCGGCATCCACACCGGCAGGAATTTTCACCTTAATCTTCTGGGTACGACGCACCTTTCCCTTACCCTTACAGGTATTGCAAGGCGTTTTCACAATTTTCCCTCTACCGTTACACTGGGGACATACAGTGGTAGACTGCATGGTCATGCCCATAAAATTCTGTTGGGTACGTACTTGACCTGACCCACGGCAGTAAGAACAGGTTTCCACGGCACCGTCGGCACTGCCGCTACCGCCACAGGTGGTGCAATTTTCAATCCGCTGTACCGAAACTTCCTTTTCACAGCCAAAGGCCGCCTCTTCGAAAGTCAGTTCCAGTCTTGCGCCAACGTCCTCTCCACGCATAGGACCGTTTCGACGGCTTTCTCCGCCACGGCGGAAACCGCCACCGAAAAATTCTCCGAAAATATCGCCTAAATCTCCGAAATCGCCGAATCCGCCAAATCCGCTTCCGCCGTAACCCCCTGCGCCAAAATTGGGGTCTACACCGGCATGACCGAACTGGTCGTAACGGCTACGCTTTTCCTCATCGGAGAGGACTTCGTAGGCCTCGCCCACTTCCTTAAAGTTTGCCTCTGCCGTCTTATCACCGGGGTTTCGATCCGGGTGATATTTCATTGCCAGTTTCCGGTATGCCTTTTTAATTTCATCTGCGCCGGCGCCCTTTTGAACGCCCAGCACTTCATAATAATCTCGTTTATTCTCTGCCATTGCCATTTCACCTCAAATCAACAACTGCGACTGCGAAGCCACCGCCCCGCAACCACACCCATATGATTTACGCCAAGCGAGGGGCGGCGGTGACGCCGTCCCTCGAGAAAACTCCTTCTTAGTCTACCGTTTCGTAGTCTGCATCTACCACGCCGTCATCGCCGGGATTTCCTGCGCCGGGCTGACCTTGGGGGTTGGACTGCTGATAAAGTTTTTCGGAAACGGCATAGAAAGCCTTCTGCACCTTTTCGGTGGCATCCTTAATGGCCTGCAAATCCGTACCCTTGTTGGCTTCCTTCAGTTCGTCAACTGCAGTTTGAATGGAGGCCTTTTCATCGGCAGAAATCTTATCGCCCAGTTCATTCAGAGTCTTTTCCGTCTGATAAACCGTCTGGTCTGCCATATTGTGGGTGTCCACTTCTTCCTTCTTTGCCTTGTCTTCAGCGGCAAACTGCTCGGCTTCCTTCACTGCCTTATCAATATCTTCCTGAGACAGATTGGTGGAAGCGGTGATGGAAATATTCTGCTCCTTACCGGTGCCCAAATCCTTAGCGGAAACCTTCACAATACCGTTGGCGTCGATATCGAAGGTCACTTCAATCTGAGGCACGCCACGGGGTGCGGGCGCAATGCCGGAAAGTTGGAAACGACCCAGTGTCTTATTATATGCCGCCATTTCCCGTTCGCCCTGCAGCACATGCACATCTACAGATGTTTGGCCGTCAGCAGCGGTGGAGAAAATTTGGCTCTTGTGAGTAGGAATGGTGGTGTTGCGGTCAATGAGTCGGGTAAATACACCACCCATGGTTTCAATACCCAAAGACAGGGGCGTTACGTCCAGCAACAGAATATCCTGCACGTCACCGGTCAACACACCGCCCTGAATGGCAGCGCCAACCGCCACACATTCGTCAGGGTTAATGCCCTTAAATCCTTCCTTTCCGGTAATGCCCTTGACGGCTTCCTGAACTGCAGGAATACGGGTAGAACCGCCTACCAGCAGAACCTTGTGCAAATCAGAAGCCTTCAAGCCGGCATCAGACAAAGCCTGATTCACGGGCTTCAAAGTGCGCTCTACCAAATCGTGAGTCAATTCATTGAACTTCGCACGGCTCAGGGACACATCCAAGTGCTTGGGGCCATTGGCATCTGCGGTAATATAGGGCAGATTGATTTCTGTGGTAGTCATACCGGACAACTCAATCTTCGCCTTTTCTGCCGCTTCCTTCAAACGTTGCATGGCAGCCTTGTCGTTTTTCAGGTCCACACCTTCGGTCTTCTTAAACTCGGCAACCAGGTAATCCATGATTAAGTCGGAG
>JAZKZB010000171.1:0-6057 GCA_045612425.1 Faecousia sp. | reverse complement strand
GGTAATCACATCATCCAACAGCAAAATCCGTTTTCCTGCTACCTCTGCGTCGGGAATCATGCCATAAGCGCCCAGCACATTCGCCCGACGCTGGGCATCTCCCACAATACCGGACTGCGGTTTTGTATGGCGAACCTTCTTTAACAGTTGCACAGGCTCTCTGCCCGTTTCTGTGCCGACGGCATTCGCCAACAACTCCACCTGATCATATCCCCGACGGAGTTTTCGCCAAAAACCGGTAGGCACCCAGGTGAGCACATCATACTCAGTAATTTCTTTCCGTTCCAGCGCCATTGCCAAAAATTTTCCATAGGCATGGGCATTTCCTCTGGCTCCGTAGAACTTGAACCGCAGAATACTTTTTCTTACTTCCTTTTCATAATACCACACCGCAGCCCAATCTGCAATAAAAGAAAGTTTTCTTCTCTTTTCTGCACACTCCGGACTGTCCATCCGGCAGGCGGTACACAAATCCGTTTCCGTCTTTTCCAATATTTTTCCGCACAGCACACATTTCGGTGGAAACAACAAGTTCCCCAGTCTGTATAACAGTTTCATAATCCTTTCCCCTGCAACCGCAATTTCAATCCCGAGTACCGACGTCCGCGATGGGCATTTTCTGTCATCGTTTTCACCGTCTCCTGAGAACCCACAACAATCAGCAATTCCTTAGCGCGGGTAATCGCGGTATATAAAACACTTCTTGTGAGCAGATAGGGCGAACCGCTCCATGCAGACAAAATCACTGCCCGGTATTCACTACCCTGACTTTTATGAACCGTTACCGCATAGGCAGTTTCCAATTCCCCCAACTGGGTAAAATCATAATCCGCCTCCCGGTCATCAAAAACCACCGTTACGGTTTGGGACGGATGATCTATTCTCAAAATTGTGCCAATATCTCCATTAAAAATTCCTGTGCCTACCGCGCTGCCATCAAGTTTTTTCCAAACAATATCATAATTGTTGCGGATTTGCATTACACGGTCACCTTCCCGAAACACCGTCTCCCCGTATTGCCGTTCTTTCTTGCCGGCACCAGTCGGGTTTAGGGCAAATTGCAGATTCCGGTTAAGCATGATCGTGCCTACGCCCCCTTTTCGGTTTGGGGACAAAACCTGAATTTGATCGGCAGGAATCCCCATTTTCCCAGGCAAGCGGGTTGCGCAAAGACCGGCAATCGTGGAATGGACTTCCTCTTCATTTTTGCAGGGCAGAAAAAAGAAATCTCCGGACCGGCTTTTCAATTCCGGCATTTGTCCGGCATTCACCAAATGGGCATTGGTTACAATCAGGCTTTCCTGCGCCTGACGGAAAATCTCAGTCAGACTTACCGTAGGGAGCATCTGACTGCGCAAGCAGTCCCCAAAAGGAAATCCCGGTCCCACGGGAGGCAGTTGGTCCGGGTCGCCCACAAAAATCAACCGCTTTCCCGGGGGCACTGCCCGAAGCAAATCTGCCAAAAGCAATACGTCCACCATGGACATCTCATCCACAATCACCACATCTGCCTTGATGGGATTGGACGCATCCTTGGCAAAGACCATCTTCCCGGTCTGCGGATCAATACCTGCTTCTAACAAGCGGTGAATGGTGGATGCTTCTTCTCCGGTTACTTCCGTCAACCGTTTGGCGGCGCGACCCGTAGGGGCAGTCAGCACACAGCGCAACTGCATTCCACCCAACAAAGACAAAATCCCCTTCAGTACCGTGGTTTTTCCGGTTCCGGGTCCGCCGGTAAGTAAAAGCACCCCGGATGTGGCGGATTGAGAAATTGCCTGCCATTGCAATGGCGAATAAGCAATTCCGCTTTCTGCTTCCACCCGATGTAACCGGTGCTTGAGATCTCTGGGGGCAGGAAACTCCAACAAAGCCGCCGACAGCAACCTTGCAGATATTTCGCACTCAGCCTCATACAATTTCGGTAAATATATGGCTTGGACGCCGGAAAGGGTCTGTCTGACCAATTGTTGTTCCCGGCACATGGATTCCATTTCCGTTTTTACCGTTTCCTCATCGATATTCAGCAGTTGTGCGGTGGCAGGAATCAATTTATCTGCCGGAAGAAAACTGTGACCGGCGGTCAAATTATATTGCAATTCAAACAAAATCCCCGCCTGCACACGCCGGGTATCATCCCCTGCAAATCCCAACTCAATGGCGAAACGATCCACCGCCCCAAAGGGGGCTTCCAACTCTTCTTCCATCAGCAAATACGGATTCTCGTACAACATTTCCACCGTATGTCCCCCATAAAGGCCATAGGCGCGAACCGCCAACTCCGCAGGCAGTTGATGGAAAGTAAAAAATTCCATCAGTTGACGCATTCCCACCCGACGACGAAATTCTTCTCCAATACTGACCGCCTTTTTTAGGGAAATACCGGTCACTTCCGCTAACCGTTCCGGTTGGCGCTCCATAATTTCCAAAGTTTGTTCTCCGAACCGTCGGACAATTCGAACCGCAGTTACCGGCCCGATGCCTTTTACCATGCCACCGGAAAGGTATGTTAAAATTTCCGGTTCTGTCTGGGGCATCAGTCGTTCCAAAAACTCCGCCTCAAACTGGCGGACGTAGCTGGGATGATTTCCCCACTTCCCCGTAACCATAAGCCGTTCTCCCACACAAGGCTGAGGAACTGTGCCTACCACCGTCACGGTTTGATTATCGTCAGCGGTTAATCGCAAAACAGCATAGCCATTGTCATAATTCTGAAACACCACAGCGCTGATAACGCCCTGGATAATTTCCATATCCTGCTCTGCCATACGATCTCCCCCGCTTTCCATTGTATAATGTATTTAGTTTACTATATTTTTCTTCTCTTGAAAAGGGCTTTCTGAAATATTTGTTGCTTTTTGGGCAAACTTACCATACGGAAGTTTCTGTTAAGCATAACTTGTAAATTTTTCACTTTTAATCTTGCAACTTCCTGAATTATGAGATATACTGTATAAAGATTAAATTGGGGAGTATGGTTTTCAGGAGAAAAAGCCATGAAACACTTAAAACTTTTAATTTGGCTGACCCAGTTAGGTTTATCTGTTGCCCTTCCTTTTGCCGGGTTTGTTTTGTTGGCTTTATGGCTTCGCAACCAATTCGGCTGGGGTAATTGGATACTATGGACAGGTATTGTTTTGGGCATTATCAGCGCCATAGACGGCCTGCGTATTTCTCTGAAAATTATGAATCGCATGGCCACAGAAGAGGAGCAAGAACCCCCCGTTTCCTTTAACGAACATGAGTAATGCGGAGGAATATATGGATTGGCGTAAAGAAATCGGAAAACAATTTATTTATGTTGCCGTTGGCCAAGCCATCGGTTTAGGTGTTCTGTACGGCATTTTCGCCCTGCTCAACGCCTTTGATATGACCGTTCTTTGGGGTGGTTTCATTGGTGCTTTGCTGGCGCTGGGCAACTTTACCGCCATGGTCATCAGCGCCATACGGGCATCCGGCAAAGCCATGGAACAAGAAGTCAAAGCAGGACAACTGATGGTGCAGGGTTCCTATCTTCTTCGTATGGTGGTTTTGTTCATCCTCTTATTTGCTTTGGTGAAAACCGGAAAATTTCATGTTATCTCCTTAGTTGTACCTTTGATATTTATCCGTCCTGCTCTTTCTGTGGGACAGTTGCTTCAAAAGCGAGGTGAAACCCAGGCATGAATGTAAATGTTACCGGCCCATATATTTATTTTTCTATCCCTTTGTGGGAAGGTTTTGCAATTAACATTACCCAAACTACCCTTTCTTTGCTTGTGGTCACTGCTATTTTATGCATTGCCTCGGTTCTTTTGGGTAAAAATCTGCAGAAACGCCCCACCGGCAAGCAGGTTTTAGTGGAAAAGGGCATTCTCATGATGTACAACATGGTAACAGAAACCATGGGCGCGCACAATGCCTATTGGACACCCTATATCATCGTCATCTTTCTTTCTTCCATTTGTGGAAGTTTCATTGGTCTGACCGGTTTTCTTCGTTCTTCCACCGCTGATTTAAGCGTACCCCTAACCTGGTCCATTATGACCACGGCAATTATTTGGTATAACACCATCAAGCGCAACGGATTTGTCAATTGGCTCAAAGGCTTTACAGAACCCATCGTCGTAATGACCCCCATGAATATTCTGTCAGAAATTGCCCAACCCGTTTCCATGGCGTTCCGTCACTTCGGTAACGTGGCAGGCGGTGGCGTCATTTCCAGCATTTTATACACCGCTTTGGGACTGGGTTCTTCTATTTTGTTAACCTTACTGTCCGGCACCGTGATCATTCCCGCGATTGTGATTATTTTAGGCGTTTTTCTGTTTGTCCGGGGACGGAAAAAGAAAAAAACCGCCCCGAAAATAATCGGAATTGCTTTTGCAGTGTTAGGATTGCTGGGCATTTTGCAATGGGCGAATGTACTAACCGGCATCCCCATTCTGCAATTCGGTATTCCGGCAGTATTGAGCATTTACTTCGATTTGTTCTCCGGTTTTGTGCAAGCCTTTGTGTTCAGTTTGCTGAACATGGTTTATATTGCCGGCTCCTGCCCTCCCCCCGAGGAACAGGCTGCTTAATTTTCGGAAATTCATTTAATTTCAATATACAACATCATTTTAGGAGGAACTATTTATGGAAATCGCAACTGCATTGGCTACCATCGGCAAGGCTTTGGGTGCCGGTCTTTGTATGGGCATCGGCGCTATCGGCCCTGCTATCGGTGAAGGTAACGCCGTAGGAAAGGCGTTGGAAGGCATG
This sequence comes from Faecousia sp., assembly GCA_045612425.1. Lineage (GTDB taxonomy): Bacteria > Bacillota > Clostridia > Oscillospirales > Oscillospiraceae > Faecousia. Next base: position 1,314 of record JAZKZB010000171.1, on the reverse strand, counting down.
GCTCGTCAGCCTGAATCTGCCGGTAATCTGCGTACCAACATGATTTTGGGTTGTGCGATCACCGAAACCACCGGTATCTACTCTCTTCTGATTGCTTTTCTGATTCTGTTTGCTCTGTAAGAAAGGCTTTGACCATATCTTACGAAAGGAGAAACGCATTTGGAAGGCTTTGAAGAATTGCTGGGCGTAAACTTTTTCAATGCATTTTTTACCCTGGCAAATACCTTGGCCCTGTTTTTTGTATTCAAAAAATTTTTGTATGGGCCCATTATGAACATTATCCAATCCCGCCAAAAGGAAATTGACGACCTATATGAAGATGCCAACAACGCCAAAACTTCTGCTTTGGCCATGGAATCGGAATATCGGGAAAAACTTTCCGCCGCCCAAGACACCTCGGAACGGATGGTGAAAGAAGCAGTAGCGCGCGGGCAGGCCAGAGAAGAAGAGATTTTACGTCAGGCCAACGAGGAAGCCTCCAGACGTCTGGAAAAGGCCTCCGCTGACATCGCGCAGGAAAAGAAAAAGGTAATGAACGATGCCAAGAACGAAATTTCCGGCATTGCGGTTGCCATTGCAGAAAAGGTGGTAGGGCGGGAACTCCGTGAAACCGACCACTCCAAGTTGGTAGATGATTTTATCGACGGACTGGGTGATGCATTATGACAGAGGCCGGAAGTGTTTACGGACAGGCTCTTTACGATTTGGCTAAAGCAGAAAATCTATCGGAAATCATTGATGGGCAACTATCTACCTTAGTAGAAAGTTTTCGTCAAGAACCGGATTTTTTAAGATTGCTGAAAAGCCCCAATCTGTCCAAAGAAGAAAAATGCCAGGTAATAGACCGCAGTTTCCAGCAAAAATGTCACCCTTATGTGGTGAATTTTCTGAAAATTCTTGTGGAAAAAGGGCGAATTAGCCACTTTTTCGATTGTTTTACTGCCTATCGGGAACAGTATTACTGTGACCACAACATTCTCCCCGTTACCGCCATCACTGCCGTCGCCATGCGCGATACCCAGTTGCAACGGCTGGGAGAAAAACTTACCACCCTTACCGGCAAGCAAATTGCCCTAACCAACCGGGTCAATGCAGAGGTATTGGGTGGCGTGCGTTTAGATTACGACGGCACACGGTTGGATGATACCGTTGCCCATCGTCTAAGCGCCATTCGCACTATGCTCAACAGTCAGGTACTGTGAGGAAAGAAAGCAGGGATTCTATGGAATTAAGACCCGAGGAAATCACGAAACTCATTCGTGAACAAATCAAAAATTATGAAAATCGACTGGAAGCCAGCGAAACCGGTGTGGT